>JBBRXW010000305.1:0-2944 GCA_038238295.1 Flavobacteriales bacterium
ACCCCGAATGCTGTTAACTCTTCGACATCGTATTCCGGGAATTTAAGTCCACCTGTTTTTTCACAAATCAGCGGATTTTATACCGCTGGTTTTAATCTGACTTTATCTTCTCTCGAGACCGGAACTACTATTTTATATACGCTAGATGGTTCTGAACCCGATGAAAATAACTTGAGCGGAACGACGTATACCTATAAAAATAAATACGTTGAAAACCCCGGGCAAACTAATGGTCCGTTACTAAATAACTCGTATAAGACTCAACAATACTCCGCGCCTATAGCTATCGCAGACAGATCTTCGCAACCAAATGATATTTCGGCCATATCGTCAACGTACAATTATAATCCGACGTATCTTCCATCATCTCCTGTTTTCAAAGGTACT
This sequence comes from Flavobacteriales bacterium, assembly GCA_038238295.1. Classification (GTDB taxonomy): domain Bacteria; phylum Bacteroidota; class Bacteroidia; order Flavobacteriales; family Flavobacteriaceae; genus Flavobacterium. The sequence goes on from JBBRXW010000305.1 coordinate 388, forward strand.
ACCGTTCGTGTTAAAGTCATAAAATCAGGCTATCTGCCTAGTGCAATACTGACTCGGAGCTATTTTATTACACCTCAGGGAAGTAGTAAATTTTCGTTGCCTGTCATTTCCATCAACATCAACGAAGATCGTTTTTTTGAGTACAACAACGGAATCTATGTTGCCGGAAAAGACTTTGATACCTGGAGAGCTGCTAATCCAAATGCTACAGCAAGTAGCAGCGTGGCTGGGAATTATTACCGCGAAACGAATGACCAAAGGAAAGGCAATATGAGCTATCTCGTCAATGGTGTTGAGGTGGTGAATCAGGATGTTGATTTTAAAATCCGGGGCGGCATTTCCAGAAGATTTGAATGTAAATCGCTAACGGTATATGCCCGTTCTGATTATGGCGACGGCGATTTGAGCTATAAGTTTTTTTCCAATCTGCCCTATACCAATTATGAAAGACTAACGCTTTCCAATTCCGGGGGTGATTTCAAAAGCACCATGTTCCGCGACCCTTTGAATCAAGAAGTGTGCAAGGGAATGTATCCTGAAAATGAATCCTATCAACCCGCTGTCGTATTTGTTAACGGCGAATATTGGGGAATCCAGAATATCCGCGAGCGTTACGATGATAATTATTTCAAAAGGGTTTACAATACGGATGCTACCGATTTCTTAACTAATGACGCCGAACCCTCTGAAGGCGATGCCACCCATTATAACGCGATGGTTAGCTACCTAAATGCCAATTCGATGGCGACTCAGGCCAATTACGATTATATCAAAACGCAACTCGATCCGGATAGTTTGATCGATTATAATATCGCAAATATCTTTTTCGAAAATGAAGATTGGCCGAACAATAACCTCTTTTATTGGAGAAATAAAATTGCTGCCTATAATCCCGCTGCGCCTTATGGATTGGACGGAAGATGGCGTTGGATGTTGCACGATATGGACAATACTTTTTCGTTTGTTTCGGGCGATTATAATACCAATACTTTGCAGACTGCTACGACTTCGGGAGGTTCATTGAACCCATCTTATTCAACTTTGGTATTGCGAAAAATGTTAGTAAATACTTCCTTCAAAAATGATTTCATCAATCGTTTTGCTGATTTGTTGAATACGCAATTTTTGACATCAAGAATACAATCGAAATTGAACAGTATGAAAGCGGTGATTTATTCGGAAATCCCAAATAAAATTGCCCGTTGGAAAAACCCGCCGCTGCTTAGTGATTATGATTATGACATTGCTTATGAAGATGAATTTGCTGTAGAACGGCCCGCTCTTCAAAGAAATCATATCCGTTCTGTTTTTTCTATCGCTTCGAATATCAATGCAACTTTAGATGTGTCGAATGCGAGCCATGGCTACATAAAAATGAATACCATAAATATCCTCAACGGAACACCGGGTATTTCTGGAAATCCTTACCCATGGACAGGGATTTATTTCAAAAATATTCCAGTAAAATTAAAAGCCATCGCCAATCCGGGTTATGTTTTTAGCCATTGGAGTGGTGCCTCAACCAGTACCTTAGATGAAATTACAATTACGCCCGCAGCTAATTTTTCGATTACTGCTGTCTTTGTCGTCGATACGGTAACCGAAACGAGTGTCCCGATTTATTTCTGGGTGATGAACGGTGCGATTGTTAATGGCGCGCAACTGACTTCTTTAAATTCGACTTATGAATTAGGGGCCGATGGAGTTATTCAATACCAATCCTGTCTCAACGGATATCCTTATGCTTTCGGAGATCCAAATTATGGGAAAGCTTCGATGGAAAGAAGAAATAAGCCGACAGCTTTAAATTATCGCCCGGAAGCGAATAGCAACCTGGCATACGCCTCGAGCGATATGAAAGGATTGCAGGTCAAGCAGCCTTTTCAAAGTGGTGGTTTAGAGAATACAGTAGCCTTTAATTTTTCCACAGTAGGCTACAAAAAAATTAAATTCTCATTTGCCGGTATCGATGAAGGCGCCGCAAGTGCCATCTCTGTTGATTATGCCATTAATTCGGGAACACCTAACTGGATTACCTCAGGATTAGCAGCTACTTCCTTGCCGATAACGAGTTCCTATCAAATAGTGCAGGTTGATTTTTCATCCATTTCGGCAGCAAGTAATAATCCGAATTTTAAAATCCGACTTCGATTCACAGGAGCAGATATGACTGCGGATTTGGGAGCCCGTGTGACTTTTAACAACATCGCCGTTGATGGTGTAAAATTGTCTTTATATTATACTTCTCCGAATACCTTTGTTGCTGGCTCGGCTATCACCAACCTTTCACCAACAACTTCTGCCACCGTCACCAACTTCAGTGTTTCTCCGGCATTACCTACTGGTTTAGTAATCAATGCTGGAACAGGAATAATTTCAGGTACTCCAACGGTAGTCTCAGCTGCTGCAATTTATACGGTGACTGCTGTTACTGCTGCCGGTAATTTGACCTACGGGATTTCGATTGCTGTCAATACTCCGGCGCCGACGAATTTAAGTTATCCTTCACCAAATGTTTTTGCAATAAATACAGCCATTACAAATTTAAATCCTACCG
>JBBRXW010000306.1:0-2944 GCA_038238295.1 Flavobacteriales bacterium
GATTATCGACTTTTTATGGAGCAAGTTGCCAGAAACGACAGCGCTAAAATCATTTTAAACAAAATTTAACAGCATGAACATTCAAAAAATAATTTCAATTGCCTTGATGACGGTAGTCGTTTGCAATATATCGGCTCAAAAAATGGAATTGGGGAAAGTAACCGTAGCGGAATTGGAAGAAAAGTCACACGCCATAGATCCGTCGGCTCCTGCTGCCATCTTATTTAGAAAAGGAGAAGTGCGTTTCGAATTTTCACAGGCTGATGGTTTTGTCATGAAAACAGAAGTAAAAACCAAGATCAAAATCTACAAAAAAGAAGGCTACGAATGGGCTAACTATTCGATACCGTTATACATATATGGAGGTTCTTCCGAGAAAGTTTATGTGTCGGATGCTGCCACCTATAATCTAGAAGCAGGAAAAATCGTAAAGACCAAAATGAAAAGCGATGGCGAATTTGATGAGAAAGTAAACAAGTATTGGGCTAGAAAAAAAATTGCGCTGCCCAACGTAAAAGAAGGGTCAATCGTAGAATATTCTTTTGTGATTACTTCGCCCAATTATGGAAAATTGTTCGATTGGGATTTCCAGTCGACGGTGCCAGTTAATTATTCAGAATTCAAGACCTACATTCCGGAATATTATATCTACAATCCGAATCAGAAGGGATTTGTTTTTCCGAAGGTGACCATTGAAAAAAACAGTAAAACGGTCAACTACAGTTACAGAGATGAAAATGTTCCAGGTGGCGGGGTCATACATTCCACTTCACAGGAAAAATTGAATTATGAAGAAACGCAGACCACGTATGTCGCCCAGAATCTTCCGGCAATGAAACAGGAGGTTTTTGTCAATAACATTAATAATTATACCTCGAGCATTTCCCATGAATTATCGATTATCAAATATCCGAGAGCGCCAATCAAAACGTTTTCGACCGACTGGGAAACTGTTGTCAAAAAAATATACGACTATGATGATTTTGGACTTGAATTAAAAAAAACGGGTTATTTTGAAGCGGATATTACCACATTAATCAAAGGCTTGACGGCGAGAGATGAAATCATTGCAGCGATTTTCAATTACGTTAAAACCAACGTAAAATGGGACGGACTCAATGATTATTACTGTCACGATGGTGTAAAACAAGCCTACAAAACCAAAACCGGCAATGTTGCCGAAGTCAATCTGATGTTGACAGCTATGCTTCGTTTTGCAGGTATCGATGCCAATCCGGTATTGGTCAGCACCCGCTCGAATGGGATTGCCATCTTTCCAAACCGTACAGCGTTTAATTATGTGATTAGCGCTGTTGAAACGGGAAATGATTTAATGCTGCTCGACGCCACCGAAAAGTATACGGTGCCCAATGTCCTTCCTCTTCGGGATCTAAACTGGTTCGGACGATTGATACGCAAAGATGGCACTTCCGCTGAGGTAAACCTGATGCCAAAAACAGCGAATAAAGAGAGTTACAGTCTGAATTATAAAATCAATAAAGACGCGACGGTCGACGGTAAAATCAGAAAGCAGTTTAATGAACATACTGCTTTAGATTTTAGACAAAACAAAATGGCTGTTGCCAAAGACAGTTATCTTGAAGAGTTGGAAAATAAAAGCAATTCGATAGAAATTTCAGAATACGTCCGCGACAATGATTTAGATTTATCGAAGTCAATTATCGAAACCTATTCTTTTAAAGATACCCGTGATGTAGAAGTACTCAATGATAAAATGTATGTCAATCCGTTGTTATTTTTAACGGTTAAAGAAAACATTTTCAAATTAGATAAAAGAGAATACCCAATCGATTTTGGCTTCCCTTTCCAGGAAAAATATTTAATCAATATTGAGATTCCTGATGGCTACACCGTCGAATCATTGCCAAAAGCTACTAATATGGTAACCGGTGATGATATCGGATCTTTCAAATATATGATCGGCGCTACCGGTAATAAAATTCAGGTCAATGTTATTTTTGAAATCAGTAACGCAATTGTAGGCGCTGATTATTATGATGTATTGAAAGATTTCTATCAGAAAATGGTCGACAAACAAACCGAAAAGATTGTGCTTAAAAAAATATAATCATCCATGAAACTTAAACAATGGGTAGTTTTTGGTTGCTTTTGGATGTGTTTCTCTACCCTTAATGCACAAAAATCAGAACCTGAAAAAATTACCGTGGCAGCGCTTCAACAGAAAAACTGCCCCCAAGATACGACTGCTGTTGCTGCGGTTCTCTACAAAAAGGCACGGACTTATTTCGTATACGATTACGATAAAGGATTTTCTGTCAAACATGAATACACGTATCGTATTAAAATTTATAAAAAAGAAGGATTGGCTTGGGCTAATTTTGAAGTTCCTTATTATGTTGGTTACGAAGATTTAACTGACGAAACCGTGCGATTTTCCAACGGAGTGACCTATAATCTCGAAGATGGCGCCATTGTAAAAACCAAACTGAACAGTGAAGGCAACTTCAAGAAAAAGCTAAATGAATATTGGAATGAAGCTTCGATTGCCATGCCCAATGTAAAAGTAGGCTCTATAATCGAATTCCAATATGTTTTAAAATCGGATAATATTGTAACATTTCCGGTCTTCAATTTTCAAGAGGAAATTCCTGTAAAGTATGCTGCGTATACTACCGAAATTCCTGGACTTTTTGTTTATAATCCTATATTGAAAGGATTTCTCAAACCAAAAGTAGAAAGTAAAGTACTGGATGGTTCTCAAAATTATATGAATCAGGCGCATCAAAGTGTGGGATTCGGTTATCAACAACTCAATACCGTTTATACGATAGAAAACGTTCCGGCACTTAAAGACGAAAATTACGTAGACAATATCGATAATTATAAGTCTGCAATTGTTAATGAACTACAAAAAACACAGTTTCCTGATGTGCCCGCAAGGATCTATACGCAATCCTGGGAA
>JBBRXW010000307.1:0-2915 GCA_038238295.1 Flavobacteriales bacterium
AAAAGGCGGCTGCCATCCAAAAATTGCTGTATGAGAATTATAAATCGATGATGGATGAAAAAAATGTGGCAGCGATAGCGGAATATAAAATTTTGTATGAAACCGAAAAGAAGGAAACCAGAATCCAACTGCTAGAAAACGAAAATAAAATCAGGAAACTGGCCATCAAGCAACAGCAATTAAAAATAGACAGGAAAAATCAAATGTTATTAATCTGCTTATTGGTTTTGTTGTTTTTCTTTATTGTCGGATATTTTTGGAAAAACCAGCAGAAATTGAAAAACAAATTGCTATATGAAAAAATTATCCGTGATACGGAAGAGCAGGAGCGTAACCGGATTGCTAAAGACATCCATGATGATTTGGGCTCGGGTTTGTCGAAAATCAATTTCCTGAGCGAGCTTATTTTTCAAAAAACGGCACACTTGCCAGATATTAAAAGCCATTGCGAATCGGTGAAAGAAACCGCCGGGAAAATGATAGAGAATATGCGCGATTTGATATGGACATTAAATACCGACAACATCACTTTGGCCAATCTGGTTTCGAGAATGCGGGAATATACTACGGACTATCTCGAAGATTACCCGATTGCAATAAAGTATGTGCTGCCTTCGCAACTGCCGCAATCTGCCATCATTAAAGAAAGCCACAGGGAATTATTTATGGTGGTCAAGGAAACTTTAAACAACACTAGCAAGTATGCGGCGGCAACGGAACTGCTATTCAAAGTAGTGTTGACCACACAAACATTTCAATTGATTATTCAGGATAACGGAATAGGTTTCGATAGTGTAAGGCATGCCAATGGCAACGGATTGCGCAATATGCAGACCAGACTTCAACAGCTCGGTGGCGATTGTGTTGTTACGAGTCAAATAGGAAAAGGAACGACCATTCACGTGACACTTCCATTGGAAAAGATGTTGAAAGAAATGCCTATCAATTCGAGTGCTGAAAACGAACTACTACTTTTATAGTAGCGCAGATTTCCGGGAAAGTATACTTTTACTAAATGAATATTAAAGTCGGTATTGTTGAAGACGAAAAACAAATTCGGGAAAGCCTCGCCATTCTTATCGATGGAAGCGAAGGGTTTTCGTGCGTTCATACCTTTGGCACCGCTGAGGATGCCATTAATACTATTGTCGACTTGCCGTTGGATGTTGTCCTAATGGATATTCATCTTCCCGAGAAAAACGGAATTGAATGCATCACCGTACTCAAACCATTATGTCCTGAGGTGCAATTCTTGATGTGTACTTCTTTTGAAGATACCGACTCCGTTTTTAAGGCTTTAAAGGCGGGTGCTTCGGGTTATTTGACTAAAACGACACAACCTTCTAAAATATTAGATGCTATTGTAGAAGTATATAAAGGAGGCTCGCCGATGAGCAGTCATATTGCGCGAAAGGTGGTCGATTCGTTTTATGCTGCTCCAAAGGAAAATACAGAATTGCAAAAATTATCCTCACGTGAAAAGGAAATCCTGGATTTCTTATCGCAGGGTTTGCGCTACAAGGAAATTGCAGATCAATTGTGTCTCAGCATCGAAACAGTGCGAACCCACATCCGAAACATTTATGAAAAACTGCAGGTGAATTCAAGAACTGAAGCTTTGAATAAGACTTTTCCAAAATAAGCCTACCAAAATTTACTACTTTTTTGGGATAGAATGGCCGTTATGACAGGCTACATTTGGTACAACAAAAAGCTTCCAATAGCTTTTACTAACTTAATTCTAAATCCTCATGAAAACAGTACAAAAATTAGCAGTCTTCTTAATGTTCCCGATTTTATGCTTTTCGGTTTCCTCTTGTTCTAAAGACGATTCCAGTAGCGCTTACACTTGCCAGTCCTGCCACGACACGCCAGATGCTTTGGTTGCTAACGATGGTAGTGTGGAAGGTATTTACAAAGGAATAATTGTAGGATCCACTGGAACCATTGCTATCAACATTCAAAATGGAAGCAGTACCATTACAGCGACTATGGTTCTTGATGGTATTTCTAGTGTTTTAACTTCTAACGTAAGTGTGGTTGCTGGTCAGACGTATGTTGCGCCATTTACAGGAACTTACAACGGTACGGCAATTACCTTACATTTAACAGTAGGATTGGGAGGAACACTACCAACGATGACTTCTTCAGATATTCCGGGTCACGCGAATGCTGTTTTTGAAATCTATAAAGAAACATCTACATCTTTAATTGAAGCCTTTCAGGGTACCTATTCAAAACCCGGAGAAAATGGCACCTTCAATATTCTTGCTTCGAGAGGCCTTGCAATATGGGGTGGAATAGCAAAACCAGATGATAGTTCGGAGACCAATGATGCGAGCGGGACTATCAATTCAAGCAATCAATTGGTAGAGGATAACGGAACTATACTAGCAACAATCAACGGCGATGTATTGTCGGGTTCATTTATAGATGGTAACGGAGCGACCATTCACATTTCGGGACACAGAACATTATAAAATAGAAATTAATTAATAAAAACCCGCTTCAGTATTGGAACGGGTTTTTGTATTTTTATAATAAAGCGGTTTTAATTTTTTGCTGCAATTGATTCAATAATACCTGATACTTGCTAATCTCTATCAGGTCTTCATCTTCTTCTGAGAAATCTAACAGTTCATCAAGAAAATCACTCGCATCGAGAAGTTTGTCGTTGGCTTCTTGGAATTGTTTTTGGGCCATCAAATTGATGATTTCCTGTACATCATTTTTCAGTGAACTGAATTTAAGCTCGTCCATACGCTTTTAGTTTTCTTCGGTGGAAGTATTTTCATTAAATTTCTTCACAATGGTTTTCAGTTTTTCTTTTCGCACGAGCGCCGCCTGCTTAGCCTTGTCTTGGGCTTTATGCAATTTGTCATTATGATTTTTAATATTCCGTTCATTATTTCTTC
>JBBRXW010000308.1:0-2889 GCA_038238295.1 Flavobacteriales bacterium
GATGTCCTTCACTCACTGATTCCGACGTAAATAAATAAGCCATAATTATTCGGTACTTTTAAATTAATGAATCGCGAAAAGGTTGTGATGCTACTAAAGGAGAGTGTTTCTGCTTTAGCATTTTTTGATACTCAAATAGTTAAGCATCTGAGGTTGCAATCAGTACAAATCTTCCTCTTGATTTCGGTTGCAAATGTATGAAACCATTTTTGATTAGAAAAAATTTTTTGAAGCAGTTTTTTTTTATTAGTTTTGCTCACATAACAATCAAAAAAATATATTATGAAAAAACTATTACTTTCTTTATTACTAATTCCAGCTTTGGGATTTTCACAAAATGTTTACAATTACATGTTTACCGGTGTTACCGCTGACTTGGCAACTAATGGTTGGACAAGAACGAATCAGAGTACATCGCCTTCAGCAACGACACTTTGGACAATCGCTAACTACGCTCCAGTTGTAGTAAGTACCGCAACGCCGGCAACTCCTTTCCAGACACAAGTGTATACTACAGGTCAAACTTGTCCTGCTCCGCTAGGTCAGGATGGTGTGGCTAATGGATTTGCATTGGTAAATTATACCAGTACAACAAGTACAGCTGCAAGTGGTGCTACCATCAGCAATTGGTTGATTTCACCTATCGTTATTGTAAAAGACGGAGACATTGTTTCATTCTACACCAGAATTGGAAAATATTCTGCCACAAACATGGCTTCTTTCGCAGACAACTTGCAATTGAGAATGAGTACAAACGGAGCCTTGACAACGGATCCTTCTGCAGGTCCTGCTGATGTTGCTGATTATACTAACTTGTTAGTAGAGATCAACCCAACTTTCAACTTGACTTCTTATCCAGCTTCTGGATGGGTAAAATACAGCTACACCGTAACTGGAATACCTACACCAACGGAAGTGAAATTTGGTTTCAGATATTATGTAACGAATGGTGGAGTAAATGGATCTAACTCTGATATCATCGGAATTGATAGTTTCTCAGTAGATACTCCATTGAGTACAGATACTTTCTTCAAAAGCAATTTTGCAGTTTATCCAAACCCTGTAAATGATGTTGTAAACATTACAAACATTACGAATGTGGCGATCAATGCTTCTCAGATTACAGACATCAACGGTCGTATCGTGAAAGAAGTAAAAGGGATCACAAGCCAAATCAACGTAAGCGAATTGAATGCTGGAGTGTATTTCTTGAAAATCACTACAGACCAAGGAACTGGAACGACTAAAATCATTAAAAACTAATTCATTTCTTTAATGAATTTCAAAACCTGCCTCAGCAATGAAGGCAGGTTTTTTTTAAAGTCGTACGGACGTATGTTAAAATTACTTTACTTTGCACGATACCAAAATTAAAAATCAAAAGATGAAAAAAACTTTACTTTTTATATCCTTCGTTTTACTATCAGGAACACTGCAATCCCAAAACTTGTTGACGGAGAATTTCGATGTTTTCCCGGTAACCTGGACAAGCACCAACCAAAGCGTACCTGTCGGAACTTCCAACTGGGTTCAAGGAAGTGGTTCTTCGTTCAATCCCGGTGGATTTAATGGCGGTGCGACTTCGTTCACTTTAGTCAATTATAATAGCGTTGCCGCAGGAATGGCAGGAACCATCAGCAACTGGCTCATCACACCAGTGGTAACTTTAAAAGACGGTGACGTAATAAAATTCTATTCCCGCGAAGGAGGCAATTTCAACAACATTCCCGATCGCCTCGAAATGCGTTTGAGTACCAATGGCGCCGCTTCAGTCATTCCATCTACTGGAGCCGAAGATTTAGGAAGTTTCACCAATCTCGCGCTCAGCATCAATCCAACTTTGGCAGCTTCCGTTTATCCGGTAACTTGGACATTATATACTTATACCGTAACGGGATTGCCGGCTCTGACCGACTGCAAGATAGCCTTTCGCTATTACGTCACTAATGGTGGGCCGAATGGCGCAAACGGAAACTTAATCGGCCTCGATGCCGTTGCGGTCGATCGTCCGTTGAGTACGGATACATTCTTCAAAAACAATTTTTCTGTTTATCCGAACCCGGTAGGGAATGTGTTGAACCTGACCAACACTTCCAATATTGAAATCAATACCATTCAAATTACCGATGCCAACGGGCGCATCGTAAAAGAAATTAAAGGTACTTTCAATCAAATTAATATCAGTGAATTGAATTCCGGAGTTTACTTCCTGAAAATCAATACCAGTCAAGGACTCGGAACGACCAAAATTGTAAAAAAATAAATACGTTTAAATACCAAAAACCTGTTCCGCAACGAGCAGGTTTTTTTTAAACTCTTTCATATCCATCAACCTCTTGCTACTCTTTTTATTCGCTACGACAACGTTGTCGTATTATATTTCAAAAAAGTTTGCAAAACCCAAACCTATGCCCGTACTTTGCAGGGTTCATAAACATACTGACTGTTATCACGAAAGCCAGAGGGATTAGACCCATTGAAAGCTTAGCAACCCTTTACCAAAAGAAGGTGCTACATTCTACCGCAATTGCGGACAGATAACCACGAAAATTCCTCTATTTTCACGATAACATTTATTTTTTTTAGGAGCTAATCCCGCTATCCGTTGCAATCTGTCATTGCTATGAGGAATGGCGAGGCAATCCCATTCATAGCACGTTACCGCGCCGCTGATTGTTTCGTTATACTCGCAATGACAGATTTCCACTGCTATCGGGGCTAGGGCATTCCGTTTCATAGCAATGCTTTGCGACTTAGCGCCTTTGCGAGAAAAAACTATTTATTGATAAAAGCTTTGCGCATTTGCGCCTTTGCGAGAAAAATTATTATGGCAACAATTCAACAAGAAATTCAAAAACGAATCCTCGTCCTCGACGGCGCGATGGGAAC
>JBBRXW010000309.1:0-2882 GCA_038238295.1 Flavobacteriales bacterium
GAAGTAGTTCCCGGAACATACGACGTCTTTGGAATGTCAGCCGACACTTTATGCTGCGTAAAATCGACCATCCTTTGCGCCGGAACTCTTTGCGTTTGTCCTGCCAATTGCCAAGCTGTTTGTTCGATGCTTTTCTGGAATTCCATTCCCGCCAATGCGCCGAATTTTTCAAATGGTTTGTAATCTTCTAATTTCAATTCGATGACAATTCCAGAATTGGCGGTTGCTTGGTCTCGTTTCGAAGGCGACCACCCGTTCGTCACCACTTCACCCGGACTTGTAGCACAAGGCGCGATGACTCCACCAGGGCACATGCAGAAAGAATACATGCCACGCCCTGCCACCTGCTTTACGATTGAATATGGTGCCGGTGGTAAATACTCCCCACGGTAATCACAACTGTATTGTATCGAATCAATTAATGATTGCGGATGCTCCGCCCGAACGCCAATAGCAAACGGTTTGGCTTCGAGCAATATTTTTTTCCTGTCGAGTAATTCATAAATATCACGAGCAGAATGGCCGGTAGCTAGTATAATTTTATTTGATGAAATCGTGGCTCCTTTTTGAGTAACAATTCCCTGCACTTCATTGCTTTTAATAATAATATCCGTCACCCGCGTTTCGAACAAAACCTGCCCGCCACATTCTATGATTTTCTCTCGGATATCCTGAATAATCTGTGGGAGTTTGTTGGTTCCGATATGCGGATGCGCTTCAATCAGAATATCGTCTGCGGCACCAAACGCCACGAGCAATTCGAGTATGCGGGTTACATCGCCGCGCTTTTTGGAGCGCGTGTATAATTTCCCATCGGAATAGGTTCCGGCGCCTCCTTCACCAAAGCAATAGTTCGAATCTTCGTTGACAATGTGATTCTGATTGATGGCTTTCAGGTCACGGCGTCTGCCACGAACGTCTTTGCCTCTTTCGATGACAATCGGTTTCAATCCAAGTTCAATCAACTGCAAAGCGGCAAAAAGCCCGGCCGGTCCTGCGCCAATGATTATGATTTCCTGCGCATGGGCTACATTTTTATAGGCTGGCAGTATAATTTTTTGTTCGGTAAATTCTTCTCCTTCCATAAAAATCAAAACCTTGAGATTGATTTTTATCGCTTTCTGGCGTGCATCTATAGAGCGTTTGAGAATAGTGATATGCTTGATTTCAACAGGATTCGTATCGATTAATTTTCCAACATGCTCTTTAAGCAGCAGTGCATTAACTGCCACTTCGGGTGCGACTTGTAGTAACAATTCTTTTGGCATTGTGGAATTTTTGACAAACTTAGAGATAATTTATCAAGAAATCCAATGTTAAGTTTTTATCCAAAAGCAAAACTTAACATTGGCGGATAGTTTTATAACGTAAGTTTGTTTACAATTAATTTACATTCAATAATTTACAAACCTATACGTATAATGATAGAAAAAACTACTCCCAATCGCGGTAGAAGAACTCCAGTCGCGAAAACAACCAATCTTGAAGACCAAAGTGGCAGTGAATCGACCGTTATTGCTTCGGAATCACTAACTAATGAAGCAACCATCGCTGAAGGTACGATTGCAGAAGCAATGATTGAAACACCGGAAACAACTCTAGATACTGAAGATACTACAACTGAAAATAAGAAAATTATGACTGATAAAGAAAAAGCGAAGAAATCTAAAATGAAAGAAAAAGAAAAAGCCAAGGCTAAAAAAGAGAAAGATAAGAAAAAGGAGAAATTGAAAAAGGCTAAGCTGAAAGCAAAAAACAAAGCCAAGAAGAAAAAAGCACAACAAAAGCTGAAAGAAAAAAAGGCGAAAGCAAAAGCAAAAAAGAAGAAGTCTTCAAAAAAGAAGAAATCTTCTAAGAAATAATTTATAAAAATCTATAGTACCTTCAGGTTTTTATTCACTTATCAGAAAGTGGATTGATTGACTTGAAAATCAACCGATAATAAAACTTCATTATTTTTATACTTACACAGTTTATCAAATTGTCCCCAATCCTTATAAAAAAACCTCTTCTATTCGGAAAGGTTTTTTATTTATTGGAAAGTCCGTTATTTTGCAGTTTTATATTCGTTTTGTATGTCTTTAATAATGTCTTTGATTTGCTCGACACCAATGCGTTTGGCTTTGATTATTTTGTTCCGATCTAACACATAAATCACCGGCGTCGAATAGATGTCGTATTTATCCGTGACATTGTTATAATGCGCCCCATCGTACAAATTAATCCAGTCTAATTTTTTCTCATCGATATACTTGAGGTATTTGTCCAATTCCTGTTGCGTGTAGACGCTGTAAACTTTCAGCCCACTGTATTCTTTCTTCAACCGATGGTATTCTTCCAAAAGCTTTGGAATCTCGATTTGGCAATGCCCACAATCTACATCCCAAAAAACCAACACCAGATAGTCGGCCTGAACTGAATAAATGCTATAAAATAGCTTGTCTAATTCTGCCTTATGATCATAAAACAACTGCGTTACCTCGTCGCTGGTCTTGGCGGTTTCAAATCCCATATTTGCAATTTTATCCCGATCCGTCGCTTTGATCATCATCAAATCTGGAGCCGGAGAACCAATCAAAAGTGGTCGCAACAGGTTGCTGCGCTTAATAATTTTATCGATGGTTTCGTCTTCGTATGTTCCGATCGCTTTTCCTGTTTTAAAATACTCATCTACCATATGAACAAAGACTTTTTCCATTCCCATGATTTTAGAACTTTCATACGTAGTGGTAAAATACGCCAGCAGATTTTTATTGAGTAGACTTCCGAAAGTGGTTTTTCGCATCATCCTATCAATTTCAACACTCACCGAATCCGGATGGGGTACGACGACCGATTCGAAATATTTTTTGAGTTTGACTCCAAAGAAAGGATTCCTCATC
>JBBRXW010000310.1:0-2882 GCA_038238295.1 Flavobacteriales bacterium
ATCCTAAAATCAGAAACCGTTGGAAAATAACCATTCAACACCGTTTCGAAATTTTTTATCGTATCAATCATATAGGGTTTCAACCACGGCGTTAGCGGGTTTTTCCGCAGATCGAAGTTTTCCCAACTCGGTGAAATCCAATCTTCGAGATGTTCCGGAAAAGAAAATCCGGCTTCTAGAATTTGTTTGTAAAGTGCTGAACCTTCTGTCGGCACCGGGCTGAACAAATAAATGATAATCTCCGCATCCGGATTGATAACTTTGATTTCCCGAATAAAATTGATATCCCACAAAATCTGGTCGTAGACTTCTTTCTCAGTTTTCGCCGGCATTCCCAAAACAAAAGACAATTCGGGAATAATATCAGCGTTTTTCATCCGCAGCACAAAATCTTTAATCATTTGCCCACTTTGTGTTCCGCCTTTATTCATTTGCTTCAATACTGCGTCGTTGCCGGTTTCCGCGCCAAGGAAAATCATTTTGCAGCCGGCTTTACGCATCAGTTTCAAATCGTCGTCGCTATACATATTAATCGTATCGATTCGGCCTTCACCCCAATAACTGATGTTGTCGTTGATGATGAGCTGCGAAAATTCGAGCACGCGTTTTTTGGAGGTGAAGAAATTATTGTCATGAAATTCGATTGCGTCGATGTGGTATTTCTCCTTGAAATATCTGACGTCTTCATAAATACGAGAAGCCGACATGCCTTTCCACTTGGCATTATAAATCGGAACAACGGCGCAAAACGAACATGAAAACGGACAGCCCATACTCGAATGGTACGACAAAGTAGTATTGCCCATAAAGGTTTTCGCCAGATAATTCCTGACAGGATAAAACGAATTCAGATATTCGTACGGAAATTTCGGTAGCGTATCCTGATCTAATAAAGCTTCGACTGCGGTTTTGATGATTTCGCCGGTGTCATTTTTATAAATTAAATTTTTAATCAGAATCAGGTTTTCCGTTTGATTGGCTTCGATTGCTTCAATTAATTCGGGAAAAGTTGTATCGCCGGGGCCATTGATGACAAAATCGACGCAGCCTGAATTCAGCGCAACTTTATATTGATTCGATGCAAAATAACCGCCCCAAACCGTCACGACATTTGGATATTTTTCTTTAATTTTTTTGGTAAATGGAATCGCCTGACGCAATTGCGGCCCGGGCATAACTGTCGAACCGAAGTATTTGAAGTCGCCGGTTTTTAAATAATTTTCAATCGTTTGCCACGGATCTTTTTCGAGATTTCCGTCTACAAATACATACGCGTATTTGCCATGAATCGATGCGCCGACTTGCAAAATCGAATTCGGGATCCGATGTTTACCGTTAGCACTTTTTGGATTGAAAAGGAGGACTTTATTTTTCACGATACAATTCAAATTTAAATAAACCTAAAACGAGCAGTTGTGCAATAGCGCTTCCAGTTAACGCGCCTAAAATTCCATAATTGAAATACAAAAAAGCGGCAGAAAACAAAGTGTTGGCTAAAGCACCTACGAGCAGAAAACGGACGACGGTTTTTTCCTGATGCAGTTTGAATAAATTAATGACTTCGATTCCATATAAAAACGAAGGATAAATATAGACGAACGCCACGGCATAGAACAGCAGCGGCAGCTGTAAATTTACATAATAATATTGCAGTACGAAATAAATAAAAAACAGTGCCATCGGTACGATAAACAATCCGAGCATCATCAACAAATGACGCGTTTTCTTTATGACGGCGTCGCTATTTCTATAAATATTTTTGGTGAAAGGCGCGTAGATAAAGGACGAAAGCGTCATCGTAAAGACCAGTAAACTATTGATGACCTGATAATTTGCGGTGACAATGGTATCGCCGAGATGATTTACCAAATAGACATCAACCTTCGAAGCTAGGAAGCCAAGAATCGAAAGCAGGAAAAACGGAAACGCAATTTGATAATATTTCCATTCGATTGCGATATTTTTGATGGTGAAATACTTTTTGAACAACAGGAAATACCAAATCCCTTTCATCACTTGGTAGCAACTGTAGAGCAGCAACAAATCATAGACATCGACGGATTGTTTTAGATACATGCAGAAGACAAATACAGCGAAGCCCACCAGCTCAATGAGCATCGAAGCATTGAATTTCTTTTCAAAAATAACCAGCGCTTCGACGGATTGGTTTAGGAATCTTCCAAAAATCCACAGGAATAATAACGCATTGAAACCGACAGGAAAATAAAACAGGCCAATCAATCCAGATAAAATTACCAAAGGCAATCGCGTGATAAAAATGCGCGAATAATTTTCATTGATTTTATTCGGAAACTGGCTGAACTGCCGCAACAAAAATTCTTTATTTCCCCAATTGATAAACTGCAAGACCAGTAAAGAAAAGAGCAATAAAGAGACAAACGAACCCCAAACCGCTTTAGAACTGTAATGAATTACGAGAAACGGAATCACCATATTGAATAGCGAAACCAGCAGCTGGCGCAGGGCGTTGTTCGAAATAAAGCCTATTCTGGTTATCGTTTTTGTTTTCAATGAATTTCGATTTTTCGTAAGGTATAAAAGCCAATTCCACGGTCGAAATCCGATAAATAAATAATCTGATTGTTATCGATAAGCAGCGGTTGACGCTTATTGGCATTGTCAGAAGTAAGCGGTTTGTTGTTGTAATAGACTTGGTTTTCTTTTAATTCTAATGGAACAATAACTGAAGCATTATACCGAATCGACTCGCTATTTTCGCCGTTTTCATTCCAATAAAAATACGTCAAGCGATTACGGGCAATAGTATAATCATGAATCAACAAAGGGCCGTCATCAGGCAGCAGATACCCAGAAGAATTCGATTGCTTTTCATCCATGATATAGGCTGGAATCATAGCAAT
>JBBRXW010000311.1:0-2874 GCA_038238295.1 Flavobacteriales bacterium
GTTATTTTCAAAAAGATTTTACAGAAATACCGACTGCTGATGATAGCCTTGGAGTCTATACCAATGAAAAACTTTACCTCATCGGACTTGGCATTTCATCAAGAAAATTTACACAAGACAAGTATGTATTTAATTTTGATGTCATCGAGGATATCGCGTCAGGATTTACCTATACAATCACCGCCGGTTACCAAAATAAAAATGATCAAAATCGGTTGTATTTCGGAGCAAGGGTTAATCTGGGAAGTTATTTCGAATTCGGGTATTTGAGTACCAAATTAGAATATGGTACGTTCTTCAATGGGAACCGGACCGAACAAGGCGCGTATAATTTTAGTGTCACCTATTTTACCAATTTAATTGAAAATGGCAGCGCAAGATGGAAGTTCCGACAATTTATTAAGCCACAGGCAATCATTGGAATTAAAAGACTCAATTCAATTACAGACCAACTTACGTTAAATGGCAATACTGGAATTCAGGGCTTTAGTAGTAGAACCCTTTACGGAACAAAAAAATTATTAGTCACGTTCCAGACTCAGGCATATTCGCCATGGCAGGTATATGGTTTCAGATTAAATCCATTTTTAAGCTACACGATGGGAATGTTAGGTCAACAAGGTTCGGGCTTTCGGAACAGCAAATTATATTCAGAGTTGGGTCTAGGCGTTATCATCAGTAATGATTATCTGGTCTTTAGTAATTTCCAATTTTCATTTTCGTACTTCCCGAATCTGCCAATAGACCAAACTTCATTATTCAAAACCAATTCCGTAAAAACGTATGATTTTGGTTTGCAGGATTATGACATTGCTAAACCACTTTTGGTCGATTATAAATAAGAATTAATCGTATTCTACAGTTATTACAGAATATGCTTCTCCGTTTTTTTTTCACCAGCATGTGCGTCTATTTTTTTTGATACGATACCTCCGAATAGTAGTAAATGAATTCATAGTATAAGTTTTTTAAGGGTATTGACAGTATGATCCCGGAGTCACTATGATCGATTTTACTGTTGCCACTAACCGAAAGTTTTTTTTACTTACCAATGCTAGAGTTTCTTCTTTCAATAGATAATGCTTGGAACTTCAGGCATGATTACTCTTTTAATGGCCTCTCAAAATTCAGAAAATAAGAGACATTAAGGTCTGGGATGTCAGTATAGCGATTTTGAAAATTTTTGATGAAATTGTATAAAGTATTTGCTATGCTGAAATTTAACTTTGGGATGTAAAAATTTTAATTTAAAATATAGCATTATGAAAACGACCACAAAAGACAGCAAAACTTCTTCGCGAAGTATTCCAGCTAAGCCTTCAGCTGCTGACGGATTGAGAGAATTGTTCGTTGATTCGTTAAAAGACATTTATTGGGCAGAAAAGGCAATGACCAAAGCACTTCCTAAGATGATTAAAAATGCGACTTCCGATAATTTGGTTGCCGCGCTTGAAGATCATCTTACCGTAACCGAGAAGCAAATCACCCGATTAGAACAGGTTTTTGAATCGGTGGGTGAAAAAGCAGCTGCCAAAAAGTGCGACGCTATGGAAGGTCTCATCAAAGAAGGGGAAGGCATTATGGAAGAAACTGAAGAAGGTCCTGTGCGTGATGCGGGAATTATTGCCGCTGCACAAAAAGTGGAACATTATGAAATTGCAACCTACGGAACCCTAGCCGCTTTTGCGAGAACACTCGGAGAAGACGAAGCAGTTTCCCTGCTCGAAACTACCTTGGCAGAAGAAAAAGAGGCGGACACAACATTGACAGAAGCCGCATACAACACCATCAATTTCGACGCCATGGAAGAAGACGATGAGGAATAAGCAAATTTTCCTGATCTGAAAAACCTGCCCTGAATACAAGGCAGGTTTTTTTAAATGTTGACATTGACTACCCAACCATCAAATAATTCAAACAATGAAAAATACGAATAAAAAATCCGCTTCCCCAAATGATTCGAAAAGTGACGATTTATTGAAAAATATTTCTAACGCGACCGACCAGTTTATGACGACCAATCAAGGTGTTAAAATCAATGATAACAATAATTCTCTGAAAGCAGGGGAACGTGGACCTTCCTTGCTCGAGGACTTTATTCTCAGGGAAAAAATCACCCATTTCGATCATGAGCGTATTCCCGAAAGGATTGTTCATGCAAGAGGCTCGGCAGCACACGGTTACTTTGAAGTCTATCAATCGATGCAAAAATATACCAAGGCTGGTTTTTTACAAAATCCAGGCGATCGAACACCAGTTTTTGTCAGATTTTCAACAGTCGCTGGTTCGAGAGGGTCGACCGATCTGGCCCGCGATGTCCGTGGATTTTCTGTAAAATTCTATACACAGGAAGGAAATTATGATCTTGTAGGAAATAATATGCCTGTTTTTTTCATACAAGATGCAATGAAATTTCCGGATCTTGTTCATGCCGTCAAACCAGAACCACACAACGAAATGCCGCAAGCAGCTTCAGCACATGATACCTTTTGGGACTTTATTTCGCTGATGCCCGAATCGATGCACATGATTATGTGGGCGATGAGCGATCGTGCTATTCCGAGAAGTCTCCGCATGATGGAAGGTTTTGGGGTGCATACCTTTCGTTTTATAAATGCCGATAATGATTCCCATTTTGTAAAATTTCATTGGAAACCGAAATTAGGAACACATGCCGTGTTGTGGGATGAGGCTCAAAAAATTTCTGGTAAAAATTCAGACTTTCACCGTCAGGATTTATGGGAAGCGATTGAGTCCGGGAATTTCCCCGAATGGGAACTCGGCGTTCAGATCATTCCCGAAGCGGATGAGCATAAATACGATTTTGACCTGCTCGATCCAACGAAACTCATCCCGGAAGAGCTCGTTCCAGTA
>JBBRXW010000312.1:0-2870 GCA_038238295.1 Flavobacteriales bacterium
AAATCCAAAACTCCAATAAAAACCATTATCTACATAATAGTCGACGTTATACCGCAGGTTATCACCCAAAATAAGATCGAGCGAGAGGATGTCATTTTTGAACAAACTTTTTTTCTGTGTCACATTCACCAGCGCCGCTGTCTTGTAGAGGCCATCATAATGCACTGCAAATTTCAAGAAAGTGGTATTCGGATTTTCTAAAAGCTGCAGTGCCAGTTCGTCATTTAAGTCGTTTTTTTCGAGCCGGTAACCAATCGAACTGAAGTTTTGCGTCGCGGTAAGGTTGTTGATGCCAATCTTCAAATCTTCGTAACTGATTTTCGTATTTTGTTTGAATTTCAATTTTCCGATAACATACGAACGGGTATAGTTTTTCAACGGATTGATTTTAATGTCACTAATATTGAGGCTGTCCACCTCCACTCTTAAATGCCTTTTGAGGCTGCCTCGTATCGTATCGCCAAGCTCTTTGATTTTTTCATATTGCGCAAAAGCCGCCTCTTCTCCCTTTTTAATTATTTCCTGGCCTTTATCAAATGAAATGACGCTAAAGTCACTAATGTCAGGTTTGATATAGAGGTCAGTTTCCTTTACTTTTTGCTTCATTTTTTCGATCATCTGCAGATTCGATATCTGAACGAGAATCCTCGTGGCGTCTTTTAATGATTTCCGGTCTTTTAAATCATCCTGCACATCAACACCTATAATAATATCCGCCCCTAATTTTTTGATTTCATCGACAGGAAAATTATTCGTCACACCACCATCTACAAGCAGCCGTCCATCAATTTCTACTGGGGAAAATAAAGTCGGAAAAGCACCGCTTGCCAACATCGCCTGCGCCAGATAGCCTTTATTAATTAGTACTTCCTCTCCGGTTTCAATATCGGTAGCAATGCATAGAAAAGGAATCGGCAGCTTGTTAAAATCCCTGACATGCCTCACATTATACGTCAGCCGGTTAAGTAAACTATAGTTGTACATTCCACGAGATAAGGCAGTCGGGATGCCTATTTTTAGTTTATTGAATGGCAAGGTAAAAGCATACATTTCGTCATTCCTTTTTTCATAAAATGTCTTGGAAGACCGTGGAATGAAGTCGTTCAATAATGCATCGAAATCAGTGTCCTTAAAAATAGAATCGATTTGAGTCGCCGAATAACCCGACGCATATAAACCTCCGACTACTGCGCCCATGCTGGTGCCGCCGATATAATCGATTTTAACTCCTGCTTGTTCCAATACTTTCAAAACGCCGATGTGAGCAAATCCTTTAGCGCCGCCGCCACTAAGAACTAATCCTATTTTGGGTCTTTTTTCCTGTTCCTGCGAATAGGTATTGAGTATCGTAAAAAATGCCAGAAAGAGTACAGCAATTTTTTTCATGAGAAGCACTACGGGTTAGAGGTTTTGTAAAAGTCGGTAATTTTTTTGGCTTTTGAAACTCCAACCACGGCAGAAATTTCATTTTCGCTGGCCAGCTTCAGTCTTTTGATGCTTTTAAAATGCTGAATTAGTGCCAGCATTGTTTTCTCTCCAATTCCCGGAATGTTGTCTAATGACGAATTCAACGCCGATTGGCTTCGTTTGTTGCGGTGAAAAGTGATTCCAAAACGGTGTGCTTCGTTGCGCAAATACTGAATCACTTTGAGTGTTTCCGATTTCTTGTCGAGATAAAGCGGTGCCGAATCGCCCGGATAAAATAATTCTTCCAATCGTTTGGCAATCCCGACAATGGCTATTTTCCCACGCAATCCTAGCGCATCGATACTTTTTAGCGCCGACGACAATTGCCCTTTTCCACCGTCAATAATAATCAGCTGTGGCAGCGGTTCCTTCTCGTCGAGCATCCGTTTGTAGCGGCGGTAGACGACTTCTTCCATCGAGGCAAAATCGTTCGGGCCTTCGACAGATTTGATATTGAAATGACGGTAATCTTTTTTGCTCGGTTTTCCATCTTTAAAAACAACGCAAGCCGCCACCGGATTTGTTCCTTGTATGTTCGAGTTATCGAAACATTCAATATGTCTTGGCTCGACTTGCAACCGTAAATCTTTTTGCATTTGCGTCATGATGCGGTTGGTATGCCGATCGGGATCTACAATTTGAAATTGTTTTAATTGTTCAATGCGGTAGAATTTAGCGTTGCGTTCCGACAAATCTAATATTTGCTTTTTATCGCCAAGTTGCGGCACAGTCACTTTGATGTTTTGACCGACAACCACTTCGAACGGAACGATAATTTCTTTCGATAATAAAGAGAACCGTTCGCGCAATTCCACTATGGCGAGTTCTAATAATTCCTGGTCCGTTTCTTCTAGTTTCTTTTTGATTTCCAACGTATGCGATCGGATAATCGAACCGTAAGCAATCTGCAGAAAATTGATATAAGCTGCGCCTTCATCGGAAATAATAGAGAACACATCGATGTTGGTGATTTTTGGATTGATGATCGTTGAGCGTGATTGGTAATTTTCGAGGACTTCTATTTTTTCTTTGATTTTCTGCGCTTCTTCAAACTGCATGTTCGCAGCGAAGTCATTCATTTTGTTTTTGAAATCCCGAAGGCTTTGCTTGAAATTTCCTTTGAGGATTTCACGTATCGCATCAACTTGCGTTTGGTAATTTTCTAATGATTCGAATCCTTCACACGGTCCTTTGCAGTTGCCAATATGGTATTCGAGGCAGACTTTGAATTTATGATTTTTGATATTGCTTTCGTTCAGATCGTAGTTGCAGGTGCGCAGTGGATAGAGCTCCTTGATTAAATCTAAAATCGTATGTACGGTTTTGAAACTCGTATAGGGTCCGAAATATTCCGAGCCGTCTTTGACCATTCTTCTGGTCGTAAAAACCCGGGAGAAAAGTTC
>JBBRXW010000313.1:0-2864 GCA_038238295.1 Flavobacteriales bacterium
CCCCTTGAAATACCCTATCAATCCGCCGTATCTTTATGCCCAACGATTAGAGCGTTTATACGATTTATCACGCATGGTGCATGTCGATCACCATTTAGGCGATCGCCAAGATGTGCTGTTACGCAAAATTGGTATCGCATTGGGGTTTACACCGGGAAATGTCAATCACATCATCGACAAAGCGCTTTCGCTGATTGATCAGAAAGTAGATTCCGATACGTTTATGTACGAAATGCAACACATGAATAAATAAAAAAAAGCTCCACAATTGGAGCTTTTTTTTATTTTAATATTTGCTGAGTTTCGCCAGTCGCATAAAGTCTTCCGCTTTCTCTACCATGTTATGGCTGCCGCAAAAGAACGGTACACGTTGGTGCAATTCGGTCGCTTCAATTTCCATGATGCGTCCGAAACCATCGGATGCTTTTCCTCCGGCTTGCTCGGTGATGAAGGCCATCGGGTTGCATTCATACAGCAATCGCAGCTTCCCGTTCGGCGCTTTCGAGCTGGTGGGGTAAATATAGATTCCCCCTTTAATCATATTCCTGTGGATGTCAGAAACCAAACTTCCGATATATCGTGAGGTGTACGGGCGATCGCCTTCTTCCAATTGGCAGTACTTGATGTAGTCTTTTACGCCTTGTGGAAAATGCACATAATTTCCTTCGTTGATCGAGTAGATCGTGCCGTCTTTGGCGAATTGCATGTTCGGATGCGACAGATAAAACGTTCCGATGGCTGGATTTAATGTAAATCCGTTAACGCCGTGACCCGTCGTATAAACGAGCATCGTTGATGTGCCATAAATCACATACCCTGCTGCCACCTGATTGATTCCGGGCTGCAAGAAATCTTCCAATTGCACCGGCGTTCCAATCGGGGTGATTCGTCTGTAGACAGAGAAAATGGTTCCGACCGAAACATTCACATCGATATTAGAAGAGCCGTCGAGCGGATCCATCAAAACGACATATTTGTTATTGTGTCCGCTGTCTAATCCTTTGATAGTAATAAAATCATCATTTTCTTCTGAAGCGATGCCGCAGACAATTTCACGGTTGATTAACGTTTGTATGAAAACCTCGTTGGCATAAACATCTAGTTTTTGCTGGTCTTCGCCCTGAATATTCTGTTCGCCCGCCGCGCCGACGATATCAACCAAACCGGCTTTGTTGACTTTGTAGTTGACGACTTTCGCTGCCAATCGGATAGCGTTGATGATTTTGGATAATTCTCCCGAGGAATATTGATGGTCTTTCTGCTTCTCAATAATAAATTCCCCTAAGGTTCTGTTGCGTTCTTCCATTGCGAAATCGTTGTAGTTAGTGCTGCAAATATAAGCGGAAAATCCAATATATAAATTTGAAATTTCAAGATTTGTATGGCGATTCTAATTTAATTCCTTCTGAATTGTATATTTGTTTTTGAAACGATTGCCCTAGCCCTAATAGCAGTGAAAATCCTGTCATGGCAATTCAATAGTGGCATAATTGAATCCGATTGCTTCGTCGTTGCTGTTAGTCATGACAGATTGCAACGAATAGCGGGAAAAAGCTCCGGATGACCAAGTAAAATCACATGATTAATTTTTGAATACGTACCAAATGACTATTAGAAAAGGCCGTAAAGAAGACATGCCTGCCGTTTTGGATCTGATCCGCGAACTGGCTCACTTTGAGAAAGAACCCGACGCTGTTGTCGTGACAGTCGAAGATTTGGTGCGCGATGGTTTTCGGGAAACGCCATTGTTTTATACTTTTATTGCTGAAATCGATCAGGAAATTGTCGGAATGGCGCTCTATTATTACCGCTATTCGACCTGGAAAGGCCGGACGATTCATCTCGAGGATTTGATTGTCAAAGAGAAAATGCGCGGCGCTGGTGTTGGTTTTGCGTTGTATGCCGAAATTATTGCGCAGGGCAAACGCGATGGTGTGCGGAGAATGGAATGGAACGTGCTGGATTGGAATACGCCGGCGATTGATTTTTATATTAAATCGGGCGCGAGACTGCTCGACGATTGGCGCGTCGCACAAATGGATGAAAATGGAATGAATGAATTTTTAAGTAAATTATAATGAGAATATTCAAATTTGGTGGCGCTTCGGTGAAAGATGCTGACGGTATCAAAAACATGTACAGCGTGTTACAGAAAGTAGGGTACGAAGACGTTTTGCTCGTGGTTTCGGCGATGGGAAAAACGACCAACGCACTCGAAATTGTCGTAAAAGATTATTTCGAGAAATCGCCTTCGTTGCAATCGTCGATTCAGGACGTGAAGAAATACCACAACCAAATTCTATTGGATTTATTCGAAGAAAAAAACCCTGTTTTTAAAGCAGTCAATGACTTATTTGCCGATTTGGATTATTTTCTGAGCCACAACAAATCGCCGAATTACAACTTCGTTTACGACCAGATTGTCAGTTTCGGGGAATTGATTTCGACAACGATATTGTCGCATTATATGAATCACAGCGGCATTAAAACGCAGTGGTTGGATGTGCGCAATTATATCAAAACCGATTCGACGTATCGCGATGCAGAAGTCGATTGGGACGCAACTCAGAAAACCATATCAAAAAATGTCAAAAAGAAAACCCTGAACATCACGCAAGGATTTGTTGGTTCCGATGCCAACGGATTTACGACTACTTTAGGTCGCGAAGGTTCCGATTATACTGCGGCAATTTTTGCCTATTGTCTCAATGCCGAAAGTGTGACGATCTGGAAAGATGTGCCCGGTGTGATGAATGCCGATCCGCGTTATTTTGAAAACGCCCGCTTATTGAATCAGATTTCGTATCGAGAAGCGATTGAGCTGGCGTTTTACGGCGCAAGTGTCATCCACCCTAAAACATTGC
>JBBRXW010000314.1:0-2852 GCA_038238295.1 Flavobacteriales bacterium
GGTCTTTTCTGCGAACGTATTTTCGGTCCAGTAAAAGATTTTGAATGTGCTTGCGGTAAATACAAAAGAATCCGTTACAAAGGAATCATTTGCGACCGTTGTGGTGTTGAAGTTACCGAGAAAAAAGTACGACGTGATAGAGTAGGACACATCAACCTTGTGGTGCCTATCGCGCATATTTGGTACTTCCGTTCACTTCCAAACAAAATCGGTTATATCCTCGGATTACCCTCTAAGAAGTTAGATATGATTATCTACTACGAAAGATATGTAGTAATTCAAGCGGGTATCGCTAAAAATTCGGAAGGCGAATCCATTCAAAGATTAGACTTTTTGACAGAAGAAGAATACCTAAACATTTTAGAGACGCTTCCACAGGAAAACCAATATCTTGATGATATGGATCCAAATAAATTCGTTGCCAAAATGGGCGCGGAATGTATCATGGATTTATTAGCACGTATCGACCTCGACGGTTTGTCTTACGACTTGCGTCACTCGGCGAATAACGAAACATCAAAACAACGTAAAACTGAAGCGTTAAAAAGATTGCAGGTAGTAGAATCATTCCGTGAGTCTAACCTTAACCGCGAGAATCGTCCGGAATGGATGATCATGAAAGTGGTACCGGTTATCCCGCCAGAATTGCGTCCGTTAGTGCCGCTAGATGGTGGTCGTTTCGCGACTTCCGATTTGAACGATTTATACAGAAGAGTAATCATCCGTAACAACCGTTTGAAACGTTTGATGGAAATCAAAGCGCCAGAAGTCATCTTGCGTAACGAAAAACGAATGTTGCAAGAATCAGTAGATTCCTTATTCGACAACACGCGTAAAGCATCAGCTGTTAAAACAGAATCCAATCGTCCGCTGAAATCACTTTCGGATTCCCTAAAAGGAAAACAAGGTCGTTTCCGTCAGAACTTATTGGGGAAACGTGTCGATTATTCTGCACGTTCGGTAATTGTTGTTGGACCAGAATTGAAATTATTCGAATGCGGTATCCCAAAAGATATGGCAGCCGAATTATACAAACCGTTTGTTATCCGTAAATTAATCGAAAGAGGTATTGTAAAAACGGTAAAATCGGCAAAAAAAATCATCGACAAGAAAGAACCCGTAGTTTGGGATATCCTAGAAAATGTCATTAAAGGACACCCAGTATTACTGAATCGTGCGCCTACTTTGCACAGACTCGGAATTCAAGCGTTCCAGCCGAAACTGATTGAAGGAAAAGCAATCCAATTGCACCCTTTAGTGTGTACGGCGTTCAACGCGGATTTTGATGGGGATCAGATGGCAGTTCACTTGCCATTAGGACCAGAAGCTATTCTAGAAGCACAATTATTAATGTTGGCTTCTCACAATATTTTGAATCCAGCGAATGGTGCACCGATTACAGTACCTTCTCAAGACATGGTTTTGGGTCTGTACTACATGACCAAAGAAAGAATTTCAACTCCAGAACATCAAATTTTAGGGCAAGACCTGACGTTTTATTCTGCGGAAGAAGTAAACATAGCCTTGAATGAAGGCATGTTAGAATTGAATGCTCGTGTAAAAATTAGAGCCAAAGATTTTAATGAAGAGGGACAATTGGTCTATAAAATCCTTCAAACTACAGCCGGACGTGTATTATTTAACGAAGTAGTACCGGAAGCTGCAGGCTATATCAATGATGTATTAACGAAAAAGAATTTGCGTGATATCATCGGAAGAATCTTAAGCGTAACCGACGTTCCTACCACTGCTGCCTTCTTGGATAGCATGAAAGACATGGGGTATAAATTTGCATTCAAAGGTGGCTTGTCATTCTCTTTGGGAGATATTATCATCCCAGAAAGAAAAGGCGAATTAATCGCTGATGCTCGTGAACAAGTGGAAGGAATCTCTGCCAACTATAACATGGGATTGATTACGAACAACGAACGTTACAACCAAGTAATCGACGTATGGACATCGACCAACGCCATGCTGACTGAATTAGCGATGAAAAACATCCGTGAAGACCAACAAGGTTTCAACTCGGTGTATATGATGCTTGATTCCGGAGCACGTGGATCGAAAGAGCAAATCCGTCAGTTAACCGGTATGCGTGGATTGATGGCGAAACCTAAGAAATCGACCGCTGGTGGTGGTGAAATTATCGAAAACCCGATTCTTTCAAATTTTAAAGAAGGACTTTCGATCTTAGAATATTTCATCTCAACACACGGTGCGCGTAAAGGTTTGGCCGATACCGCATTGAAAACGGCAGATGCTGGATACTTAACAAGAAGACTCCATGACGTTTCTCAGGATGTTATCGTAAACATTGATGATTGCGGTACATTAAGAGGAATCGAGGTTTCAGCGTTAAAGAAAAATGAAGAGATTGTAGAAACTTTAGGTGAAAGAATCCTTGGGCGTGTCGCATTGCAAGATGTCATCAACCCATTGAATTCTGAAATCTTAGTCTATACAGGACAACAAATAACAGAATCGATTGTAAAAGCAGTCGAAGCGTCTCCAATTGAAAAATTAGAAGTGCGTTCTCCATTGACCTGCGAAGCGTTGAAAGGAATCTGTGCGAAATGTTACGGTAGAAATTTAGCTACCGGAAAAATGACGCAAAGAGGGGAAGCGGTTGGTGTTATTGCAGCACAATCGATTGGTGAGCCAGGAACACAGTTAACATTACGTACGTTCCACGTAGGAGGTACTGCAGGTAATATTTCTGAAGAATCTAGCATCGTAACCCGTTTTGATGGTCGTCTTGAAATTGAAGATTTGAAAACGGTTAAAGGGGAAGATACTGATGGAAACACCGTTGATATTGTGGTGTCACGTTCTACAGAATTGAAATTAATTGA
>JBBRXW010000315.1:0-2840 GCA_038238295.1 Flavobacteriales bacterium
ATCCTCGTAATGCAGTGGAGAGATATAGGCGAATAGCGGGATTAGCTCCTGAATTTATTAAAACTTCTCTACAGATGCCTTCTTCCAAAAGTACAAAAATTCCTTTGGAACAGTGCTTTCATATCGCAAACATCCCTTTTCCAATTCGGGATAGGTTTCATAAAATGTTTCGACTTTGGTGCGGTCGATGCGGGTGCTGACAACGGTTCGGTCGACATCATCGGGATGGTGAATTCCGGCAGATGCCATTAGATCCATCGCACTTTTTACGGTTTCCTTCTGGTAGCGCGCGACACGTATGCTTTTTTCTTCGGGCACCAAACCTTTCATTAAATCCGGATCTTGTGTGGCCACGCCAGTCGGACAGGTGTTGGCATGGCATTCGAGTGCCTGAATGCAGCCCAGGGCGAACATCATTCCACGGGCAGAATTGCAGAGGTCGGCGCCTAACGACAGATTTTTGATGATATCGAATCCGGTGATGACTTTGCCGCTGCAAATAATTTTGATTTGGTTCTTGAGATCAAACCCGTTGAGCGCGTCATAAACAAAAGCCAACGCATCGCGGAGCGGCATACCCACGTGATCGGAATATTCCTGTGGCGCAGCGCCTGTGCCGCCTTCACCACCATCAACGGTAATGAAGTCGAGATAGGTTTCGGTTTCGACCATCGCTTTGCAAATGGACAGAAATTCGGATTTGTTGCCGATACAGATTTTCATTCCAATCGGTTTCCCGCCGCAGCCATTGCGTAATAATTTTACGAACTCCATCAACTCCAATGGCGTTGTAAAAGCGGAATGTGTGGGTGGTGAAACGATATCGTGCCCTTTGGAAACGAGACGGATATCTGCGATTTCATCGGTTACTTTTTCTTTTGGCAGGATGCCGCCGTGGCCTGGCTTGGCGCCTTGGGAGAATTTAATTTCGATCATTTTGACGGAATCGAGCGTCGCCCTTTTGACGTATTGCTCATAATTGAAAGTGCCATCTTCGTTGCGGCAACTGAAATATCCGGTTCCGATATTCCAAACGACATCGCCACCTTGCAGATGATACGGAGACAATCCACCTTCACCGGTATTGTGATAAAAGCCGCCTAATTTGGCACCAGCATTCAAGGCTATGATGGCATTTTTACTGAGCGCGCCGTAACTCATTGCGCTGATATTAAAAATACTGGCATCATAAGGTTGGGTGCATTGTGACGAACCGATATGCACTCTTGGGTTTTCATCTACTTCGGCGAAAGAAATGGCGCGGATACTGTGGTTAATCCATTCGTACCCTTCTTTATACACATCTAACTGTGTTCCGAAAGGCATTGTGTCATTTTCCTTTTTGCTTCTTTGGTAGACGATGCTTCTTTGGAGGCGATTGAACGGCTTTCCATCTAAATCCGTCTCTACAAAGTACTGACGCATCTCAGGGCCAAGCGATTCAAGTAGATAGCGCATTCTCCCAACCAGCGGGAAGTTTCTGCGGATGGTTTTCTTGCATTGATACATGTCGTATAAACCCATTAAGATTAATGGAATGAAGATCAAGAGTAATAAGCCAAACTTCCAGCTGACATAATACAATAAGGCAATTATTGCGAGTGACGTGATACTGAAAACTATAAATGCTTTTCTCATTGGATTATTGTTTGGTGAATTTTGAACGAAAGGATTGTCCGTTTGAAATTACTTCTAGCATATACAACCCTGACGCAAGATTTTGAATATCGATTCTATTCGCATCCTGATTTTGTCGTAAAACAATTTTTCCGGTAACGTCAGTTATAACAGCTAAATCAATTTTATTTTCAGATGGCATTTTGATGTGTAGAGTTGAAATTGCTGGAATAGGATATAGTATTGGGGTTTCTTTATAGAAAGAGTTTGTTTTTAGGGCTTCAGCACTCAATTTTACAAGCCATAAATCGGTACTGCCTGCATTAGCAATCACATCGCCATCATTTGAAGAGGAAGATGCGGAGAAAGCGAAACCAGTATCAGTTGTTCGTACTAATGAAGAAATGCCATCATAGTTTGAACCTCCGTAATTTTTTTGCCATAAGATTGTGCCAGCGATATTAATTTTGACAATCCATACATCCTGATTTCCATGGTTCATTATAACATCGCCATCTTCAGAGACTGTTTGTGCCCCCAAAATATAGTTTCCATCAGAAGTTTGTTTGATTATATTGGCGGAATCATCAGACGAACCTCCATATATTTTTTGCCAATCAAGTAAACCATCTTGGGTTAGTTTTATAACCCAGGCATCTGCATTTCCGTGATTGTTTACAAAATCACCATCGTTGGATTCCGTTTGACCTGACGCAATAAATCCGCCATCAATAGTGGGTATAATGCTGTATAAATAATCGTCAGCCAATCCGCCAAAAGTCTTTTCCCAAACAATGCCACCTGAAGTGTTTAATTTGACCACCCAAGCATCAGTTTGACCGTGATTACTAACGATATCGCCATTATTGGAATTGGTATGGCCTACAATGACATACCCATTATCAGAGGTTGGCTTAATTTCATTGATAAATTCTGTTTCACTACCGCCTAATGTTTGTTGCCATTCGATGGTGCCTGATGCGTCTAATTTTACAATCCAGGCATCAGCCAATCCATGATTTGCAGTGATTTGCCCATCTATGGATGATGTATGCCCTGAAAAAATATAGCCCCCATCGGGAACCTGAATAATATTGAATGCATTTTCAATGGCACTGCCACCATAAGTATTTTTCCATACTAGGTCACCATTAGCATCCAATTTAATTACAAGACAGTCAAAAGCACCATGATTGGATACTATATCACCGTCGTTTGAAGAA
>JBBRXW010000316.1:0-2810 GCA_038238295.1 Flavobacteriales bacterium
ATCGATCAACGGAATGATCAACCCTTCTGTAATTTCCAACTGTGCCGCTAAAACTGCCAAAGTATCCACAGCTATCAGTGGAATATTCAACGCATAACACAATCCTTTGGCGGCCGAAACGCCAATTCGTAGGCCAGTATAAGAACCAGGGCCCTGGCTGACGGCAATCGCACTAAGGTCTTTGTAATTCATTTGCAATTCTAACAGCAGGCTTTCAATAAACACATGCAACTTTTCTGCATGCGAATACCCTGCCTCAGCGATTTCTTTGCAGAGCAGCGTGTTTCCATCTTTAGCAATCGCTACAGAACAGTTTTTGGTAGCCGTTTCAATATTTAAAATATAGGCCATTACTTTTTGGTTTCCGAAGTTTTGTTGGTGCCTACTTTGACTTTATCCCCGGAGTTCAAATCTTTCGCTACAGTGGTGTAAGGTCCGATAATAATGACATCTCCCTTTTTTAGCCCTTCGATTACTTCAATATTCGTGTCGTCCTGAATTCCTGTTTTGATAATTCTAATTTTCGATTTATCACCGACTTTTACAAAGACACATTCGTACTTCTTGTCGCTTTTTGGTTTTACTTTATTTTCTTCGGAATTCGGATCTTCAACTTCAATTTTCTTGACCGGAGTTGTATCTGATTTGACTACTACGGCACTGATCGGAATACCCAAAACTTTCTCTTTTCTAGTCGTCATGATATCTACCGTAGCTGTCATTCCTGGGCGAAATGGAGAATAACTTGCCGGTTTTCCAGCCAATAAATCTTGGTACGACTCTTTTAAAATTCGGACTTTCACTTTAAAATTCGTAACCTGATCGGCGGTCAAAGCGGTGCTAGCAGAATTGGAAATGCTGGTCACGATTCCTCTAAAATGTTTTTTTAGATACGCATCCACTTCTACTTTAGCAGTATCCCCGACATTGATTTTGACGATATCATTTTCATTGACATCCACTTCAACTTCCATATTATTGAGATTTGCCACGCGAAGGATTTCGGTTCCGGTCATTTGTTGTGTACCCAAAACTCGCTCGCCTAGTTCTACATTCAGCATCGAAATCGTTCCATCTGCCGGTGCATAAATCGTCGTTCTTCCCAAATTATCTTTTGCTTCATTCACCGTAGCTGAAGCACTTTGTACATTATAGTAGGCGGACTGTTTTGATGCTTTAGCGCCTTCAAAAGCGGAGATTGCTTTGTCCCATTCAGACTTGGATATAATTCCTTTATCGAATAATGTTTTGCTTCTGTCGTAATTTGATTGGGCTTCTTTAAAAGAGGCATCGGCCTGGCTCAATCCGGCTTTCGTCTGCGATAATCCGGCTACAGTCCTGTTATAACCTGAGGTATACAAATCGGGATTAATCTTTACCAACAAATCGCCTTTCTTGACAATTTGTCCTTCCTTGACTGGCAAGGCGGTGATTTCGCCGGAAACTTCGGAGGAAATTTTCACTTCTATTTCAGGCTGAATTTTTCCTGTTGCAGAAACAGTTTCGATAATCGTCATCGCATCGACTTTAGCAATTTCTACATCGGTCATGTTTTCTTTATTCCCGATAATCCCTTTTTTTGAAAGTATGATTAATGTTGCAACGATGATTACAACAGCTCCAACTAAATAATAGGTAGTTTTTTTTGACATGGTTATTTTTATTTAATAATCGGTATTCCAAAATAGAATTCTACAATTTTGGTCCGAAAAATATAATCGTATTTGGTTCGTAACAATTCAGATTGTGCGTTGGCGTATAAACTTTGCGCTTGATTAAAATCGAAGGCATTCATCATCCCAACCGCATATCTTTCCTTCGCATAATTGTAAGCACTTTCGCGCGCTTCTAATGCTTTAACTGCCGCATCGTAGGTATTGAATGCCCCTTTAGCATCCGTAAAAACAGTATAAATTGTCCGCTCTAAATCGAGTTCGCTTTGTGAAAGGGCAATTTTACTTTTCTCCAACGCCACTTTATAGCGCGCCACATTGTTTCTTGCAGCAAAGCCATTGAAAATCGGAACCTTCAAATCGAAACCGAAATTATGGCCTTTGTTATCACTGAACTGGTCAAAAATCGGTGCCGCTTTTCCAAAAGTTGGTGCCGTATTCGGGCGCACTACGGTATAATCAGTACCACCGATATTGACAAAAGCTCCGGTAGGCGCCGTCGGATTGTTGATATTCAATTCTTCTCCAACAATGCGGTCCGAATAACCTGCTCTGGTGCTGAAACTATAAAACCCCTGCAGTATCGGCTGGTAAGCACCTTTTGCAATCTTCACGTCCTTTTCGGCAATGGCCATATTGGTTTGAGCTATCTTCACTTCGACGCGAGTTTCTTTTGCTTTTTGATAAATCGCATCCGGTGTTTGAAACATCACTTCACTTTGCTTCGCTTCATAATCGGTTTCGGCAATATCAAAATCTTGAAAAGTATCGAGTTGTAACAGTTGTGCTAAACTTAATTTAGAGATTAATAAGGCGTTCTCTGCTGCAATTACCCGCTGTTTATCGCCCGCTACTGTAGCTTTACTGTCTAAAATATCACCTTTGGGTAGTGAACCCGCATTGACAAGTTCTTCCGTACGTTGCAATTGTTTTTCATTGATCGCCAATTGTTCGTTCTGCACTTTGATGTTTTCTTTATTAAAAAGAATCTGCAGATACGCATTCGCGACATTTAATGAAATATCATCTTTAATCTTAGTCAATTGATATTGTGATGCAATAATCGAAAGGCTGGCGCGGCGCAATTGATTCTGGTTTTGCAACCCTTTATAGATATCGATTCCTGCATTCAAGCCC
>JBBRXW010000317.1:0-2801 GCA_038238295.1 Flavobacteriales bacterium
CCTAAGAATATCGGCAGAAGTAAAATCCGCAACCTGTTAGCTCAAAAAGCAAAATACGATTGGCTGCTTTTTTTGGATGCCGATGTGATTCCGGCGAGCGATGACTTCATTTCCAAGTATCTGCCGTATCTTAATGATGCTATTAAAGTCGTCAATGGCGGGTTATTATACCAAAATCAAAAACCTGCTAAGGAACAATTGCTGCGCTGGGTTTATGGAAAAAAAAGAGAAGCACTTCCTTGTGCGGTGCGGAATGCGAATCCATACCTGAGTTTTTTGACGCTGAATTTTTTAATTCATCGTGCTATTTTTCAAAAGGTGACTTTTAATGAAACCATTCCAAATTTACGACACGAAGACACGCTATTTTCCTATAATTTAATGCAATTACAAATTCCGGTAGTTCACATCGATAATCCTATCTATCATTTAGGTCTTGATCCTTTTGAAGTCGCAATCCGTAAAGAAAATGAGTCGTTGACGGCTTTACAATACATGCTAAACCACCAACTTATGGAAGCGGATTATCTCAAAATCTCGAAGTGGTATTCCTTGATTAAAAGATTAAAAATGTGCATTTTCTTTGCTGCATTTTACAAAGCGACGCGACCACTTTTCATCCAAAATTTAAAAAGTAGCCGACCATCACTTTTTATTTTCGATTTGTACCGCCTAGGTTATCTTTGCCATTCAGACCAATAATCATGTATCAGACGTTAAAAAAAATAATCACCGCTATTGTTCCGAGAAAATTACTCTTCGAACAGGAAGAACAGTGGCGAAAAATATATGCTTTATTTTATAGCGGCAAACGATTCCAATGTTTGGTCTGCGAAAAAAAACTGAGCAGTTTCATCGCTACTTCGCATTCCGACAGCTTGTGCCCGAATTGTGGAAGCTTGCAAAGGAACCGACGTTTGTGGCAGCTTTTGGAAACCGAATTCTTAAAGAGCGGAATGGCAGTTTTAGATTTTTCACCATCACGATGTTTGTACCGCAAACTTAAAAAAAGGACCGACATCAAGTATCAAAGTACGGATTTGTCGGGCGATTTCATTGCCGATCATCAGTGGGATATTACGCAACTCAATTGTAATAATAATGCCTTCGACCTGATGCTCTGCTATCATATTTTGGAGCATATTCCAAACGACATCCATGCGATGAAAGAATTATTCCGAGTTGTGAAAACGGGTGGAAAAATACTCATACAGACGCCATTTAAAGAAGGTGCCATTTATGAAAATGTCGCGATTGTTTCGGCAGAAGACCGATTGATTCATTTCGGGCAGGAAGATCATGTCCGCATATATTCCGTTGACGGATTGAAGTTGCGATTGGAAAGCTGCGGGTTCTCTGTAGAAGTTAGAAAGTATACCAACGACCCGCCTGAATTGGGGTTTGAAAATAAGGAAACCGTTTTAGTCGCCAGCAAACCCTTAATGCCACAATAAATGCCGCAATTTTCCGTCATCATACCGCTTTATAATAAAGCAGATTTTATTGTAAGTACATTACAGAGTGTTCTTCAGCAAACTTTTGCCGACTTTGAAGTGCTCCTCATCAATGATGGCTCAACAGATGACAGCGAGGCGAAAGTTCAACAATTTGACGATCTGCGAATCCGTTATTTTACCAAAGAAAATGAAGGTGTTTCTATAGCCCGAAACTTCGGAATTGAAAAAGCCGCCGCTCCCTATATTGCCTTTCTCGACGCCGATGATTATTGGTATCCGGATTTTTTAAAAACAATTTTTACCGATATTCAGAATTTTCCGAATCAAAAGGTGTTTGCCGTAGCCAAGGAAATTGAAACTTCAAAAAATAGTGTTGCTGCGTATTATGCGAATTCAAAAATCGGTACCTCGCAGGTCGTTGATTATTTTAAAGCTAGTGAAACTGAAAGCGTACTATGGACCTCAAGTTCCGTTTTTGAAAAAAGTGTTTTTGAAAAGACCGGTGTTTTTGACCCGAATATCAGTATTGGTGAAGATACCGATTTGTGGATTCGCATAGGTCTGCTATTTACTGTGGTTTTCAATCCAAAAGTGCTTGCACGCTATATTTATGATAGCAAAAGTGTCTCTCGGAATGAGTATTATATCTTTGAAGAACGGAGTTTTTTGAAATATGCTGATGCTGAAAAAGAAAATGCGGGTTTGAAAAAATTCCTCGACCTCAACCGATTTTCTGCTGCAATAAAATATAAATTAGTTGGTGATATCTCAAAGTTTAGAAAATATTCTTGTCAGATTGATCCCAAAAATCTAAATACAAAAAAGAGAATTCTATTGATGTTGCCTGCTATAGTGTTGAGAAATCTCATTTCGTTTAAACTATTCCTCTTTAATCACGATTTAGGAAATTCTGTTTTCCGATAGAATTTTTTCCCATTCTTTCGAAATTATTTCTTTGGACAAATGCTCGATACTTTTCCGTGCATGATTGACACAATTGCGATACAATATTTCATCGTCAACCATCCTGTTCATTGCATCAGCCAGTGCTTTTCGGTTATAATTTTCGACCAATAATCCATTGTATTCATTGCGAATTAATTCTGATGGCCCGGATTTGCAATCGACAGCGATGACTGGAGTCTGCAATGCCAGTGATTCAATAATCGACATTGGAAAACCTTCGAAACGGCTAGTCAACACTGTAAATTTCGCTTTCTTGACATATTCAAAAGGGTTATTATGAAACGGAATTCTTTTGACATACATTTCCAGTTTTAGTTTTTGTATTAATTCCTCGAGAAAGAAAACATCGGGTCCGTCACCCATAATCAGCAGATGGAA
>JBBRXW010000318.1:0-2800 GCA_038238295.1 Flavobacteriales bacterium
ACTTTAGAGCAAGGCACTGAAGCTTTGCGGGTAGCGTATCAAATTATCGACTGTTTTAAAAAATAACTTATGAAAACTATTGCCGTAATCGGAGCCGGAACCATGGGGAACGGAATTGCCCATACTTTTGCACAAAGCGGATTTACCGTAAAATTGATTGATGTTTCCGAAAAATCCTTAGACAAAGGAATGACAACTATAGCCGCAAACCTAGATAGGATGGTGGCTAAAGGAACCATTTCCGAAGACGACAAACTCAAAACGATTAGCAATATCATTACCTATACCGATATCAAGGATGGTGTCGTTGGCGTTGATTTGGTGGTGGAAGCCGCAACTGAAAATATCGATTTGAAACTCAACATCTTCAAACAACTGAATGAAGCATGTGCGCACGATACGATTTTGGCAACGAATACGTCATCGATTTCAATTACACAAATCGGCGCCGTTGTTACCCATCCGGAACGCGTGATTGGAATGCATTTCATGAATCCGGTGCCCATCATGAAACTGGTCGAAATTATCCGCGGCTACAACACTTCCGATCACGTGACCAAAACGATTATGACATTGTCGGAGCAACTGGGGAAAGTACCGGTTGAAGTCAATGATTATCCTGGATTCGTAGCCAACCGAATCCTAATGCCAATGATCAATGAATCGATTGAAACATTATACAACGGTGTTGCTGGAGTCTACGAAATTGATACCGTAATGAAATTAGGAATGGCGCATCCCATGGGGCCATTGCAACTGGCCGACTTCATTGGATTAGATGTTTGTTTGGCGATTCTCCATGTCATGCACGACGGTTTCAAAAATCCAAAATATGCTCCCTGCCCGCTATTAGTCAATATGGTACGCGCCGGAAAACTCGGTGTGAAATCTGGAGAAGGTTTCTACGATTATTCCGAAAGCAAAAAAGCAGAAAAAGTAGCGCGACAATTTTCGTAAATTCTCCAACCTATAATGGCTAAAATCATTCCTTTCAAAGCAGTTCGTCCGATCGCCGACAAAGTCAGTCTGGTGTCGTGCCGTGCTTATGATGATTATAGTCCTTCTGAATTGGCGGCTTGGCTCGATTTTAACCCGTTTTCGTTTCTGCATGTTTTGAATCCAGCGTATGTGCATACCCAAAAAATTGGATTAGAAAAACGTTTCAAAAATGTAGCCTTGAAGTATCAGGATTTTAAAGCGGATACCGTATTTGTTCAGGAAGACCAACCTGTTTTTTTTCTATATGAAATTGAGAACAAATCGCAATCCTTTACCGGATTTGTAGCCGGAACTTCGATAGCGGACTATAAAAAGAATGTCATCAAAAAACACGAAGATACGTTGCAGTATCGTGTAGAATTGTTCAAAGATTATTTGCACCAAACACGTTTCAATACAGAACCCGTGTTGATGACGTATCCGGATAATATTATATTGAATGATTGGATTAGGGATAAAAAACTAACACCTTCATTGTATGCGTTTTCAACGACCAATAAAGAGAAACACACGCTTTGGAAGATTGATAGTTTGGAAGAAATCAACTGGCTTCAAAATCAGTTTGAAAAGATCCCGGAACTGTATATCGCCGACGGGCATCATCGCTCCGCTTCCGCTGAATTATTATATGAAGAGGATAAAAGTTTAGGGAATGAAAACCTCAATTATTTTATGAGCTTTTTAATTGCCGAAAGCGAGGTGAAAATCTATGAATACAACCGAATCATTCGCGATTTAAACGGCCATTCCAAAGAACAATTTATACAGAAATTAGCACAGCATTTCATCCTGAAACCCAAAGGTCAGGAATTGTGGAAACCGGAGAATAAATTCGAATTTGGAATGTATCTCGATGGTCAGTTTTATGCCTTATTCTATAAACAGGATTTGAATACCTCCGCTTCTATCATCGAAAACCTCGATGCACAAATCCTGTACAATACTATTTTATCGCCCATACTTGGCATCGAAGACCTGCGCACTGACGAGCGTATCGATTATATCCCGGGCAAGCAATCAATTGTTACGATCAAGGAAATTGTCGACGAAGGGGAATTTGAAGTCGGATTCATGCTCTTCCCTACTTCGATTGTTGAAATCAAAGAACTGGCCGACAATCACTTAATCATGCCGCCGAAGAGTACGTATATAGAGCCCAAATTTCGCAGCGGTTTAATCATTTATGAATTATAAGAATGTCTATAAAAAGTAATCTCCACGAGATACAATCGACTTTGCCGTCTGATGTGACGTTGGTTGCCGTTTCAAAAACCAAACCGCTGGCCGATTTGATGGAAGCCTACGAGGCAGGTCAACGCATTTTCGGCGAAAACAAAATTCAGGAGATGACCGACAAATGGGAACAAATGCCGAAAGACATCCAATGGCATATGATTGGGCATGTTCAGTCGAATAAAGTCAAATTTATGGCGTCATACGTAAGTTTAATTCACGGTGTCGACAGCTTGAAACTACTCGAAGAAATCGATAAACAAGCACAAAAAAACAACCGCACCATCAACTGCCTACTGCAAATGCATATCGCTGATGAAGAAACCAAGTTTGGTTTGAATGAAAAGGAATTACTGGAATTACTCCAATCACCAACATTCCAAAAGTTAAAAAACATTCAAGTCATTGGATTAATGGGCATGGCAACATTCACAGAGAATCAAAATCAAATAAAAAAGGAATTCACGCATTTGAAAGTGATCTTCGACAAAACAAAACTGACAACGCTATCCATGGGGATGTCCGGCGATTATCAACTGGCAATCGATTGCGGCAGTACAATGGTTCG
>JBBRXW010000319.1:0-2766 GCA_038238295.1 Flavobacteriales bacterium
GATGCTGTTGTTGTTTATCCCGATCGGAATTGTCATCGATGTTTCGGAGAAGGTCAATAAGATGATCGAGAACAAAGTACCGTTCAAAGAAATCGCTAATTATTATTTATATTTTGTTATTCACTTTGCCAACTTCCTGTTTCCAATATTCCTGTTCTTATCGATTATCTGGTTTACCTCCAAACTCGCGAACAAGACCGAAATCATTGCGATACTGAGTTCAGGGATTTCATTCACCCGTTTTCTTCGCCCGTATATTATTGGGGCTACATTGGTTTCTATTGGCGCGCTGATTATGGGATTTTATTTGGCACCGAAAGCCAATGAAGTCTATAATAATTTCCGTTATATCTATCTTATCGGCGGTGGAAAAGAAGAAATGCGCGACGATACCGATGTCTTCCGCCAGATTGGCGATAATCAATTCATTTATGTTAGTAATTTTAATACGCTATCTAAAACCGCTTTCAATTTTTCGCTGGAGCAATTCAAAGGCGACCAGCTCGAATATAAGATTACCGCCAACCGCATCAAATGGAATCCGTCGCGGAAAAATTATACGCTCTATGGGTATACCAAACGGACGGTTGGTGAACTTGACGATGTCATCGAAAAAGCTGAGCAGAAAGACGCTAGATTCCAATTTAATTTAGACGATTTAACACCGACCGTATACATCGCAGAAACGTTGAGTTATACCGATCTCATTCATTTCATCGAAAGGGAACGCCTGCGCGGAAATGCCAACATCAATGTCTATCTTGTCGTGTTGTATAAGAAATACAGTATACCGGTTTCTGCTTTTATCCTGACATTTATCGCTGTGGCAGTATCGTCGATGAAGCGCCGCGGTGGAATGGGGATGAATCTCGCTGTCGGCATTATTATCGCTTTTTCATTTGTATTCTTCGATAAGATTTTTGGAGTCTTAGCCGAAAAATCGAGCATCCCACCCATTATCGCGGTATGGATTCCCAACCTTGTCTTCGGAATATTAGCCATTTATCTACTGCGCAATGCTAAGCGATAACGTCAAAAGCTACCTGCATCTGCATGTGATTGTTTTTATCTGGGGATTCACGGCAGTTTTGGGAGCGTTGATTTCATTAGATGCGCTGCCATTGGTCTGGTACCGCATGTCGATTGCTTCCGTATTTATAATCCTCTACATCTGGTATAAAAAAATCCCACTACAGGTTCCCAAAAAAGTACTGCTACAATTGCTGTTCGCCGGACTGATAATCGCCTTGCACTGGTTTACTTTCTTCCGCGCCATCAAAGTATCTAATGTCTCCGTTACTTTAGCCTGTCTTTCGACCGGTGCATTTTTTACATCGCTTTTAGAACCGTTGTGGTTCGGGCGTAAGATTATTTGGTACGAAGTTTTTTTCGGGATGGTCGTCGTTTTTGGACTGAGCATCATCTTCAAGGTCGAAAGTCACTATACCGAAGGCATCCTTCTCGCACTATCTTCTGCATTTCTTTCCGCATCGTTTTCAGTGATCAATAGCAAATTTGCCAAGCAATACAATCCGAGTGTCGTTTCTTTTTACGAAATTTTCGGAGGCGTTTTATTCTTCAGTTTATACCTGTTAAGCGACCACAGTTTCACCGCCGATTTCTTCCGAATTAGCGCTTCCGACTGGATGTATCTCGCGATTCTAAGCTCTGTCTGCACCGCATATGCGTTTATCGCATCGGTCAAAATCATGAAATTCCTCAGTCCATATACCGTCATGCTCACCATCAATCTCGAACCGATCTACGGCATCATCCTCGCCGTGATTGTCTTTCACGAAAAGGAAAAAATGAGTCCGGAATTCTACGTTGGCGCATTCATTATCTTGGCAACGGTTATTGCGAACGGTCTGGTGAAACAATTCAAAAAGTAACGATCCCACCGCCTTTTTTTCACGAGCTATTCCGGCTTTCGCCTTTATCTCTGCACTGCGTTCCGAGGATACCGGCTCTATCCGGGCTAAGGCAATCGCATTCTATTGTTATTCACCGCTAATACGATTTCGACAGCATAAAATCACAAAATTACTTTCGTTCCTAAGATTATATTTTATCTTTGTTCTCCAAACAAAAACTAAAAACGCAGCGATCCTATGGAATATTTAGATTTTGAACTTCCTATAAAAGAACTTGAAGACCAATTGGATAAATGCCAGATTATTGGCGCCGAATCCAACGTCGATGTGACCGCAACCTGCAAGCAAATCGAAAAAAAATTAGAAGAAACCAAACGGAGTATCTATAAAAACCTGACCGCTTGGCAACGGGTGCAATTGTCACGGCACCCGAACCGCCCGTACACCATGGACCATGTTCGTGCCTTATGCGGCGACACCTTCCTCGAACTTTTCGGCGACCGTGGTTTCAAAGATGATAAAGCGATGATTGGCGGCCTTGGTAAAATCAACGGGCAATCGTTTATGATTGTCGGTCAACAAAAAGGATACAATACCAAAACCCGTCAGATGCGTAATTTTGGAATGGCCAATCCCGAAGGCTACAGAAAAGCGTTGCGGTTGATGAAAATGGCAGAGAAATTCGGTGTCCCAGTTTTAACTTTAATCGATACTCCCGGAGCATATCCTGGTTTAGAAGCCGAAGAACGCGGACAGGGGGAAGCCATTGCTAGAAATATATTCGAAATGTCACGCCTTAAAGTGCCGATCATTTGCGTTATAGTAGGTGAAGGGGCGTCCGGTGGTGCTCTCGGAATCGGTGTCGGAGACCGTGTTTTAATGATGGAAAATA
>JBBRXW010000320.1:0-2761 GCA_038238295.1 Flavobacteriales bacterium
ATTGGTATGTATAATTGAAGAATTAATGGTTTAATAACATTCCATTGGTAAATCGATAATTAAAAACAAATATATTATGATATTTTGATTTTAGTCATAAATTTGCAAGGTCTTGTTGACAAAGTCACAACCTAAATACAATTTGTATGACTACAGAAATCGTTACCCCAAAAGAACTTCAAAAAATGGATCCGGTTTTCGGACAATTATCCTTCGACAATCACGAACAAATCGTTTTTTGCAACGACAAAGATACTGGATTAAAAGCAATAATCGGTATTCATAGCACCGTTCTCGGACCAGCTTTGGGTGGAACTCGAATGTGGAAATACACCAACGAGTGGGAAGCATTGAATGATGTGCTTCGACTTTCGAGAGGAATGAGTTATAAATCAGCGATTTCTGGTTTGAATCTAGGAGGCGGAAAAGCGGTCATCATCGGCGATGCAAAAACTGATAAGAGCCCGGAACTCATCACCCGTTTTGGCAAATTTGTGGATTCTTTAAGCGGAAAATACATTACTGCCGAAGACGTCGGGACGACCACTGAAGATATGGACCGCATTCATGGCGTTACCAAATTCGTTACCGGAATTTCAGAATCACTTGGTGGCTCAGGAAATCCTTCTCCTGTGACTGCTTATGGAGTGTATATGGGAATGAAAGCCGCAGCAAAACAACAATTCGGTACCGACAAACTTGAAGGTAAAAAAATATTGGTGCAGGGAATCGGCCATGTCGGTGAGATGTTGGTTGATTTTTTAATCAAGGAAGGCGCGCTCGTTCAGAT
Organism: Flavobacteriales bacterium; assembly: GCA_038238295.1. Taxonomy (GTDB): domain Bacteria; phylum Bacteroidota; class Bacteroidia; order Flavobacteriales; family Flavobacteriaceae; genus Flavobacterium. The sequence goes on from JBBRXW010000320.1 coordinate 791, forward strand.
TACCGATATCAATCAAGGCAGGTTAGAAGAAGTGAGCCAAAAATATGGCGCTCAGATTTTCTCCGGAAATGATTTGTACAGCGCCGATGTCGATATCTATTCGCCGTGTGCTTTAGGTGCGACCATTAATGAAGACACCATCTATAAAATCAAAGCGAAGGTCATTGCCGGAGCTGCGAACAATCAGTTGGCCAACGAAAAAATTCATGGACAATTATTGAAAGACAAAGGCATTCTATATGCACCGGATTTCTTAATCAATGCAGGTGGAATTATCAATGTGTATGGCGAAATTGTTGGTTATGGAAAAGAGGAAGCGATGCGCAGAACCGAAAATATCTATAATACGACTTTAGAGATTTTCAATTTTGCCGAAGTACAAGGCGTAACGACGCATCAGGCAGCGCTTTCTATTGCGGAAAATCGAATTGCCGAAAGGAAAAAAGAAAACGCGAATACCATTTAAGGTTTCAATAATATTGTTATTTTTGCGGAGCGGAAGGATTCTTTCGCTCCTTTTAATTTTAAAAGTTCTTACCAGTGCTAAACAGGCGACATATCCGTGTTAAAGTGATGCAATCGATTTATGCGATGCACCAGAATGGTTCCGATAACATCGAAAAGGAAGAAAAATTCCTGCTTTTTAGCATCGATAGCATACAAGATTTATACCTGCTGATGCTTTCTTCATTGATTGAAATTCGCAACAAGGAAGCTTTTTTCCTTGAAAAATCAAGCACCAAACATTTGGCCACTGCCGAAGACAAAAATGCCAATACCAAATTTATTGATAATGCGATATTCAGAATTCTTTCTGAAAGCCAGTCATTGCATAAAGCGTTGCAAGATCGTAAAATCACCAACTGGACGATGAATGACGATTATATCCTGTTGCTGTTGAAGGATATTAAAGCCAGCGAATTGTATCAGAAATACATCAGTAATCGCAAAAGTACTTTCGAGGAAGATCAGGAATTTATGGTCAATCTTTTTATGGAAGTGATTGCTGCGAATGAAAAACTCTACGATTATTTGGAGGATTATAAACTGACTTGGGTCGATGATATTCCGTTAGTCAATACACAAATTATCAAGCAATTGAAGGCGATCAAATCGACGGATGATAAAAGTTTTTTTGTTCCTAAATTATTCAAGGATGCCGAAGACAAAGAATTCGTTACGGATTTGTTCCGCAAAACCATTCTCAACGAAACCGACCTTGCCAAAGAGTATATTAATAAAACGCCGAACTGGGATACCGAACGAATTGCCGAACTCGATACCATCATATTGAAGATGGCGATTTGCGAGTTTCTAAAATTTCCATCGATTCCGGTGAAAGTGACCATTAACGAATACCTAGAAATCGCGAAAGAATATTCGACACCTAAAAGCAGCATTTTCATCAATGGGATTTTGGATAATTTGGTGAAGGAATTTCAAACGTCAAATAAATTAAATAAGACCGGAAGAGGTTTGATGTAACACCCTTACATCCAGAATGATAAAACAAAGCATTTCAAACAATTAAACAATTACAACCAATACAATTTTAAAATCATTATGGGACAAATTCAACAATTCGCACCGTTTATTTTAATGTTTGTGGTGATCTATTTCTTTATGATCCGTCCGCAACAGAAAAGAGCCAAAAACGAAAAACAATACGAAGCCGATTTGAAAGTGGGCGATAAGATCGTTACCAAAAGCGGCATTCATGGAAAAATAGTCGAACTAGCCGATACAACGATTGTTATCGAAACGATGTCGGGCAAATTAAAAATGGAGCGTTCCGCCATCTCTATGGAAATGAGTGCCGCATTGAACAAAAAATAATTGAATTAAATCGAGAGATTTAATTCAAAATCGAATTGCACAAATTCCACAATCAATTAGTGAGAATTTGTGCAATTCGTGTTTATATTTAATCACTTACTTGTATTTGTCATGAAGTCCAATGCCTGACAATAC
>JBBRXW010000321.1:0-2749 GCA_038238295.1 Flavobacteriales bacterium
GACCTCCGGCTCCCCAGCGGGCTCGCACTGCACCCAGGCGAGCGATTGCCAGAGCGGCACGCGCCCTTTTTTCACGAAATTTACTTATCGCATAAGAGGGATTGATATCGACCGCACGTTGAATTAAATCGTATGGATTTTGCTCGACATCAGCAGCGGCGGCATCAAGTTGCAAGATCGGTTTTACAAGTACGATTTCTTTTTCCAGCGGCAGGTTCATCAGTTGTTTGATACTGACCATGTTGTCCGTCAAATGATTTTGATTGGTAATCAAATTGAGCTCTTCGGATGCTTTCTGCGATTTTATTTTAAAAACTTCGCTTTCAGGAATACTACCGGCGTCAAATTTTAATTGTGCTAGTTCTAATTGCTTGTCACTAGATTTGAGTTGCTCTTCGTTAGCAGTAATAATCTCTTGAAGATAAAGGATTGTAATGAATTTTTCCGCCAGACTAATGGTGATTTCATTCCGTACTTTCTGCACATTCGATTTGTTGATGTTATACTCTTCTTTGGTATATTTAATAGTATTTATCGCCGTAAAACCAGCAAAAAGATTGTAGGATGCATTGATATAACCGACATAATTTTTGATATCAGTATTGATAAAAAGATTCGAATTCGGATCGACATCGCGGCCCCAGGAATTTTTATTATCAACGGTCCCATAAATGTTTGGCAGCAAATTTCCGTAACTCGAACGGTATTGGGTTTTGGCAATGAGTTCACTGTTATAGGCACTCTTCAACTCAAGATTGTTTTTCATCGCCTGATCCAGACACTCTTTAAAAGACAGTAAATCCTGCCCGAAAACTGTATTGGAAACAATAAAAAACAGTATCAATATTCCTTTTTTCATTGTGTTTTAATTGACGTTATTATCGATTTTGTTGAATAGTTTTTTAACAATATACTGGTACAATTGCATGCGTTCAATAATCACTTCACCCTTCAATTTATACCCCGCTTTCAAGTTGATATGAGGATTATATTTGTGAATGGTTGCCAGGCAATAAAAGTTTTTATCGACATCTGAAGGGGAAACATAAGTTATTTTTCCTTTGATGGCGCCGTAACGATAGTAATTGTATGCATCTAGTTTCAGGTTGATTTCTTGACCGTTTTTAATATAGGCCAAATCCTTTTCATCTAGAATCACCTTGGCATAAAACGCTTCTTTTTGCGGAGCAATAATGGCTAATAAATCGCCTTTGTTAAGCACTTCAATATTTTGCTTGGCATTGAAAAGATTGGAAACGGTCCCATTAATCGTACTCACGACCCCCAACTTTTTCAATTCATCAGAGAGATAGGCAAGGTTATATTTGCCATCTTTGATTTGCGTTTGCAGTTCCACTAAATCGCGTTTGTAGTTTTGCAATTCATTATCAACATCTATAATGTTACGCTGTAAATCGTTTTTCGACTTCTTGTAATTGTTGTAGAGATTTTCGAAATCATAATTCTTTCCGCCATAGCTTGATTTACTATCTGCCTGTGATTTCCGATCATCTAAATTACGATTTTTGGTATCAGTCATTTCATATTTCGATATCGCACCTTTGGCATACAAAATCGAATCGGTCTTGAATTTGTCATTAAGTATCGAAGTTTGTTGCGATGATAAATGCAGTTTATTGTTCAAAGCCTCAATCTCTAAAGACGTTTTTTTACGATCGGTTTTGTAGATTCCGGATTGAATATTCAATAGTCGCATCAACGCATTTTTGCGCTCTGTAGTATTCGCGATCAACTTATCAATGATGCTGATTTTGTTCTCTTTCGAAGCAACATCAGTGTTTAAAACATCATAATCGGATTGCGTTTTTTTATTTTCAAGTACAAAAAGAGTATCCCCTTTTTTTACTTCCTGACCTTCTCTTACTGCTACTTTCAAGACTTTGACATCGTTTGGAGCATTGATCTTCAATTGTGGTGTATCTGAAAAAATCTGCCCTTCTTTGAAACTTACTGTATCGTTTAACCGCAAGGCAAAAATTAACACTACTACAATAATCAAAAATGCCACTAAAATCTTGTGAAGTATTTTAATAAAATTGATCGATTTCGTGTTGTAATACGTAGAGTTCTCCATTGGTTATTTTATATTTTTTCGAGAAGTTAATGTTTTTGATAGGCTCGTGTGAAATGATGATATAGGTTTTATCATCATCACCGTCGATAAGGGCTTCGACTTTATTTCTTGATTCGATGTCCATTCCTGAAAGGACTTCATCTAAAATAATGAGTTCGGTTTCAGCGAATAGTGCTCTCAAAAGCAGAATTTTTTTACGTTGACCTGTCGATAAATTTTTACCATTTTCATTGATGATAAATTCCAATCCATCCTCTTTCGAGGCAATGAAATCATAAAAATTGATGTCCTTGGCTTTGTCTAGAATATCCGAAATCGGTATGTTTTTACCCAAAGCGATATTGCTGTAAATGGTGTCATTAAAGAGGATATCCTCGTTAGTTACTAGCAGGATTTTCTCCCGCATTTTTTCTTCATCGTAAAATTTCTTATCCCGATTATTAATCAAAATAATGCGCGGCTTCACCCGCAATGCGCGCTCTATTTCATCAGGCGATTGCACTTCGACTACAGCATTCATTGCCAATGATTCAATACACTCATGCAGATTGCTCAACTGAAGGTCATCTAGAATTTTCACTATCAAAAGAACTGCCTTGGCGCCGGACTCGCGTGCTTCAAAGCACTGATAAGGATCAAGAACAAAATCTTTGC
>JBBRXW010000322.1:0-2744 GCA_038238295.1 Flavobacteriales bacterium
ACCCGTCGGTGCGGGCCGAGCGTGCCTGCTCTTTCTGTTAAATTCGCAAAACTTTATTAAATACTTAAAATAATATGCTAATTTCGCGCGCTACCACTAACCTGAAAATGATGAAAAAACTACTACTTGCTTTTGCGATTTTTCTTTCACTAACCCAAAATTATGCACAAAAAAATGCGGTTTGGAAAAAATTAATCGCAGTTATACCGGTTTCGGAAAGAATTAAGACTACTCCATATTCGGAAGACCAACAATTGTATCAATTGAATTTGACACAATTCAAACAATCATTAATTAATGCACCGCAGAAATTTTCAGGTCAACCCGGAGTTGCGGTTGAATTTCCTAACGCCACAGGAGCTTTAGAGAAATTTCAAGTTTGGGAAAACTCAAATTTCGCACCTGAACTGCAGGCAGAATACCCAGAAATCAGAGCGTATGTTGGTAAAAGTTTGATTGATAAAGCTGCGACAATTAACTTTAGCGTTTCGCCTTCCGGTATTGAAACGATTGTATTTCGAGCAGATACCGGTACAGAATTTATTGAACCCTATACAAAAGATAATTCAGTATATGTTTTCTTTGATTCTAACACTAGAACTACTGCTAGATTGCCATTTAATTGTAGTACCATCGAAACGCAATTAGTTCAGGATTTATCAAACGACAGTCATCTAGCGAACCGATCCAATAATCAATTATATAAAACAATGCGATTGGCATTGTCATGTACAGGCGAATATGGCGCCTATTTTGGAGGAACTGTGGCCGGAGCTTTGTCAGGTATGAATGCTACGATGACCAGAGTAAATGGGGTTTTCGAAAAAGATATTGCGTTGCACCTCGATATTATTACTGACGACAATTTAGTGATATACACTAATGGAAGTACAGATCCATATTCCCCTGGAGCGACTGGTTCCGGAGGAGCTTGGAACACCGAATTGATGAACAATTTGCATACAGTTTTAGGAGATGATGCTTTCGATATCGGACACCTTTTCGGAGCTTCCGGAGGTGGTGGAAATGCAGGGTGTATCGGTTGTGTTTGTAGCAATGTTCTGGCTACTGGTAATGGAGCGGAAGATAGCTACAAAGGATCAGGGTTTACCTCACCATCTGATAATATTCCATCAGGAGATAATTTCGATATTGATTATGTGGTGCACGAAATGGGGCATCAGTTGGGTTCCAATCATAGCTTCTCCCATAATACTGAAGGTACCGGAGTAAATGTTGAACCAGGAAGTGGATCGACAATCATGGGTTATGCCGGGATCACAAGTTATGATGTTCAACCCCATTCGGATGCTTATTTTACCTATAGAAATATAGCGCAAATGCAAACGAATCTAAATACAAAAACCTGTCCGGTTGCTACAGTAATTACCAATACGCCGCCGGTAGTTTCGGTTGGACCCAATATAACTATTCCTAAAGGAACTGCCTATATTTTGAAAGGAACTGCAATTGATGCTGAAGGAGATACGATGACGTATTGCTGGGAGCAAAATGACAGCGCCGGATCATCCGCTTCTGGAGCAAATAGTGTCGCTTCTGCTACTAAAATTACAGGTCCGAATTTCAGATCTTTTACGCCGAAATCTTCTCCAGATCGTTACATGCCGGCCTTTACGTCAGTATTAGCAGGAACATTAACGACCATGTGGGAATCGGTAAATTCAGGATCTAGAACTTCAAAATTTACATTCACAGCAAGGGATAACAATGTTAGCGGTGCGCAAACCGGTGAAGCACAAACCATTGTAACGACTAGTTCTGTAGTTGGCCCATTTACAGTAACGTCTCAAAGTACTACTGGTATTTCATGGGTTGCTGGAAGTACTGAAACCATTACCTGGAATGTTAATAATACCACAACGTTAGTCGGATCTACAAATGTCAACATTCTATTATCGATAGACGGTGGCGTAACTTTCCCGTATGTATTGGCTGCAGATACTCCTAATGACGGAGATGAACTTATCACTGTGCCGAACACGACAGCCTCAACAAATTGTAGAATAATGATTGCACCAACAGCAAATATTTATTATGCTGTCAACTCTAAAGCATTTAATATTGGATATCAGATTATAACTACTTGCAATACCTATACTTATTCGACACCTTTCAATTTGCCAGATGGAGCAACAACCTTTACTGTAAAACCAATTAATGTTCCTACTGCCGGAATAATAAGCGATGTAAACATAACCATTAATGCGACGCATCCCAATTTACAAAATCTAGTGATGGTGGCACTTCGACCAGGCGGAACGATGTCTAGTTTATTCAATCAACAATGTACAGGAACTGCAGATATGAATGTGACTTTCGATGCTCAAGGAGGAACATTGACATGCGCTAGCCCAACAACAGGAACATATGCACCGCCAACTGGGTTTAATATGGATACATTTAATGGGTATAACCAACTGGGAAATTGGCAATTTGGATTTAAAGATATTGTTGCCGGAGATACCGGTTCAATTAATGCAATCACTTTGGAAGTTTGTTCACAAACTTTACAACTTTTGGCAGCAACGACAGCTGATTTCCAAGATTTTGCATTATATCCGAATCCAAGCAACGGGAGTTTTAATATGCAATTTACTACTGGGTCAAGCAAACAAATCAACATTGAAGTTTTTGATTTAAGTGGGAGAAAAATTTTCCATAATCTCTATAATAATCAAGGTTTCTTTAATCAGGAAATACATCTGCAAAATGCAACAACGGGG
>JBBRXW010000323.1:0-2734 GCA_038238295.1 Flavobacteriales bacterium
ATGATGCCGATTCGCGAAGGAGCTACTGAAAATCAGATTTATTCCGATAAGACATTCCTGACCGTATTTGTTGATGGCGATTATAAAGGCCAAATGCGCCGCCGAATATTTGAAAAACCGATGGTGCTTTCTCCGGTCACCAACAACAATTTTTCGATCGATAAAGAGTTCGCCGATATTCCGTTTGAAATCAATTATAAGCAATACCTGATGGGTGCTAAAGAAACCATCAAAGAAGATTCAAAAGGCATTACGTATCTTAAAATGGTAGAATCTGGTGCGGGTTCGCGTGAAGAACATTACCTGAAGGAAGGTCAGATTGCCAACATTCACAACACCCTTTTTACACTGAATAAATTTGTCAAAGGCGCGGTCAACATCAATACAACCGGAACGGGATATACCATTCAAACCCCTTTCGACGGACAGTTTATGCGTATGGCGGACAAGATGCAGGGAAAAGTGACGAAAGATGCCACAGAGCCTTTGATGATGCGCTCTTTGTATGATGTTGGCGGCACGCAGTTCGTGTTTCCCGAACCTGCCAAAAAGGGATTCAAAACCTACAAAGCCGATAATGATTTCAGTGCCAAGAAACACGACGACGCCTTGATTGTTACAGTTAAATCCCAAGGGAAGCAAAAAGAAATTACGCTGTTAGGCACGAAAGGAAAAGTAGGACAGCCACAGGTAATAACGATTGGTAAATTAGATTTTACATTAGCCTTTGGAAGCAAAGTATACTCACTGCCATTTCAGGTGAAACTCAACGATTTTATCGCAACCAAATATCCGGGAACCGAGAAAAGTTACGCCGCTTTTGAAAGCCGCGTAACCGTCATTGATAAAACAGAGAAAAGTGATGCACGTATTTATATGAACCACATATTAGACCACGGAGGGTATCGTTTTTTTCAATCGTCATTTGATCCAGATGAAATGGGAACGGTGCTTTCAGTCAACCATGATTACTGGGGAACTTTCGTAACCTACTGCGGGTATTTCATGTTATTCTTTGCGTTGATGGCCATCTTGTTTACGAAGCATTCGCGCTTTGCCGATATCAAAAGAAAACTGGAAAACGTCAAGAAAAAGAAGGCCAAACTGCTGACAATGCTGTTGGTATTCTTGAGTTGTACGGGATTTTCACAAAACCATACGGCGACACAACAGCAAATCGATTCGATCTTAAAGAAATATACCGTTAACGAAGCGCATGCCGCAAAATTTGGAAGACTCGTGGTGCAAGATGAAGGCGGAAGAATGAAACCGATCAATACTTTTTCATCGGAATTGCTGCGGAAAGTCAGTAAAAGCGATACGTATAAGGATATGAATTCCGATCAGGTTTTTCTTTCGATGACACAGTTTCCAAGGTTGTGGTTTGAAGTGCCGTTGATTTACATTAAAAATGGAAACGACAGCATTCGTAAGATTATCGGTTTGGATTCGAAAGAAAAGTACGCCCCGTTTATTAAATTCTTCGATGAAAAAGGCAATTACAAACTGACACCATATTTGGAAGAAGCGTATAAAACCTCGACTCCGGATCAATTCCAGAAAGACTTCATCGAAACTGACCGCAAAGTCAATTTACTGAATCTAGCATTAAGCGGCAGCATCTTGCGTATTTTTCCGGTGCCAAATGACACGAACAACAAATGGATTTCCTATCTCGAACTCAATCATTCCGGAATGACCGGCATGGATTCGACTTTCACTAAAAATATCTTGCCTTTGTATATGGTTGCTTTAGACAGCGCTGAAATCCGTGGCAATTATGTCAATGCAAATTTTTTCCTGCAAAGCATCGAAAATTACCAGAAGAAATTCGGAAAAGCGGTGCGTCCGAGCGAAGATAGAATCTCGTCAGAAATCACGTATAACAAATATGATGTTTTCAAGAAACTGTACTATTTGTATATGCTGACAGGAATTCTGATGTTGGTTTTTACGATTATAAATATCTTTTTTGAAAAGCGTGTGTTGCGCATGATCATCAATGGTTTTCATATTCTGACGGCGGTTTTATTCCTGCTGCATACAGCTGGATTGATAGCACGTTGGTATATTTCCGGGCATGCACCTTGGAGTGATGCGTATGAAAGCATGATTTATGTGGCCTGGGCAACGATGTTTTTTACGTTGGCTTTCGATATTAAGTCGAAGTTAACAGTTGCTTCCGGAACATTCGTTGCTTCGATGATTCTAATGATCGCACACTGGAATTGGATGGATCCATCGATCGCGAACCTACAACCGGTTTTAAATTCATATTGGCTGATGATTCACGTGGCGGTAATTGTCGCGAGTTACGGACCTTTTACATTGGGAATGGTATTGGGTGTTGTGTCTTTGATCTTGATGCTGTTCACGAATGAAAAAAATAAGGCGAAGATGAAACTGAACATTCAGGAAATTACTTATATCAATGAAATGGCGCTTACTATTGGTTTAGTTATGCTGACAATTGGAAACTTTCTCGGCGGTCAATGGGCGAATGAAAGCTGGGGAAGATATTGGAGCTGGGATCCTAAAGAAACCTGGGCGTTGATTAGCATCATGATTTTTGCTTTTGTTATACATGCCCGTTTCGTGCCAAGTCTTCGCGGAAAATGGATCTTCAACATGATGAGTATTGTTGCCTACTATTCGATTTTGATGACGTATTTTGGAGTAAATTTTTATCTGACCGGAATGCATTCCTATGCCAGCGGCGATAAAGTGGTGACCC
>JBBRXW010000324.1:0-2731 GCA_038238295.1 Flavobacteriales bacterium
CGTAGCAAGATGTGTAACAGGATCAATTGGACCCGTAAATTTTCTTGGAATACCCTGTGTTTCATCTATATAAGTTGTAGCAGGATCATCTACCGCTGCTCCATTATACGGATAGTATGCTGCGGGATGCGAAGTACCTGGCCCTGTTCCTGGAATCAAAATTTCGGTTTTAGTGAAAGCACCATCACCGTCATCATCGACATCTAAATAATCCATGATACCATCGCCATCGGTATCGTCAGCAACTGTTGTAAAATTACCATCATGGTTTAAATCTTCATCATTAGAATAAATCCCATCACCATCCTGATCGGCAAGTGCAACATCATATAGTTTAAAGCTAAATACAAGCGGGGCATAGGCAGGAATTGATCCGGACAGAAAATTAAAATAGGCTAATCCCGATGGTATGAAGATCACACCGGCACCGAAATTACTGTAATTTACAGGGTTGGGTCCTTCACTGGTTTCGGTAGTACCCGACTTGAATAAAGGAAAAATTTCTGACCAACCTTTGATAGTGAGATCCAAACGCGTAAAATTTTCTGGATACTGAATGTATTCGAATTGCGTGTCTTCTAGTGTTTTAACAGTAACTCCGTCTACTGTTGATGATTCGTAGCTCAGATAGGATCCGTTGTAGGAAGTCAATATTCTATCTACTTTAGACGGCGATTTTCCATCGGCATAATCAGGTCTTAATTTTAAGTAATAAACCTTATAGGTTATTGTATTGGTAGTGGCATTATCAATGGTTACGTTTTTATACAACAGTTTAGGATACAAATTATTGGTGTTGTCATTATGTCGGTACATATCCCAAATAGAGGGATGCGTGTCGTCTTTTTTTGTAAATACTACGTCCTGATCTGTATTTCCGGCAGCATTGGTAATTTCAATATGATAATTTTTTAAATATTCATTGATGGCAGTAGTGTCCGCAACATATTGCACGGCATAATCCCTTGGTGGTGCTATATGAGAATCATCTCCTCCACCACATGAAAATAAAGTAACAGCGGCACATAAAAGAATAAAATAAAACTTAAATTTGTTCATTATAGTTGATTTTTTTTACGAGCGCAAGATACAATATAGATTCATTCTTGTAAACTATTTAACTTCTATTTTACAAAAAAGATGAGAGTCGATAAATACCTCTGGTGTGTTCGTTATTATAAAACTAGGAACATGGTAACAGAAGCCTGCAAAAAAAATCATATCACCGTTAATGGTCAGGTCGCGAAGCCTTCTAAGGAAGTATTTCCGACTGATATCATTACCTTCCGAAAGGATCAGATTACCCAAACTATTACAGTTTTAGAGGTTCCGGCGAACCGGGTTGGTGCGAAGCTGGTCGATATTTACAGAAAAGATGATACCCCTCCGGAAGTTTTTCAACATCTCGAATTATTAAAATTATCGAAAGAACATTACCGCAAAACGGGTGATGGCCGTCCAACTAAAAAAGACCGTCGAGACCTGACCGATTTTGGAAATGAAGTTGACGAAGAATAGCCTATAACATCGAATTTAAATCCATAAAAATGAATCGGAATATCATTCTCAACCACGAAGAAATCGAGCACAAAATCAAAAGAATCGCGTATCAGATTTATGAAACTTTCGTCAATGATGACACTATTGTTGTCGCCGGGATTGCTTCGAATGGGTATATATTGGCCGGGAAGATTGCGGCGGCTCTGCATCAAATTTCTTCGATAAAAGTGGAGTTGTGTGAAGTGCATATCGATAAACTACATCCCAATACTGCGATTACGACTTCGTTGTCAAAGGACAAATATGAAAACAAAGGACTGGTTTTAGTGGATGATGTTTTGAATTCGGGAACCACATTAGTCTATGGCGTAAAGCATTTTCTAGAGGTTCCGCTGACGAAATTCAAAACTGCAGTTTTAGTGGATCGCAATCATAAAAAATATCCAGTAAAAGCCGACTTCAAAGGAATTTCATTAAGCACTTCATTGCAGGAACATGTGCAGGTTGTTTTCGAAGCGGGTGGCGATTATGCCTATCTAAATTAGGTATTGTTCGATTTCTGTTACAATGGCATCCGGAGACTTTCCATCGCAATTCAAAACGGTACTGGCTTGATTATAATAATAACTCCTTTCGAAGAGATGCTGGGCAACGAAATTTTTCAATTCATCAGGGTTTTTTCCGGCAAGTAGTGGTCGACTATTTTGTTGCTGTTGCAACCTGCTGCACAAATTATCGATTGACAACTTCAGATAAATTGAAAGGACTGCTGCTCCATTTAAAAATTGATCGTTATTGGCATAACAAGGTGTTCCTCCACCCAAACTCAATACAAAAGAATTGTCAGACTGTATCATTTCTTTAAAAACCTGATGTTCGATCTTCCTGAAATAGATTTCGCCTTTGGTATTAAAAATGGAAGCGATAGTCATTTGCTCTCGCTTTTCAATAATATTATCCAAGTCGATACAGGGCAACTGTCTTTTATTTGCTAATAATGCTGCAATTGTCGACTTCCCTGAACCCATATAACCGAGCAAAATTATTTTCATGATAGCAATAAAACCTTATAGGTTAAGGCATTAAAAGTAATTATTAAAAAAAGCCAAATTTAAAATAAAATTGCTTTGAAAAATAAATAATAAGGTCATATATTTGCACCCGCGTTAGAGAAAAGATATTTGACTTGGTAGCTCAGTTGGTAGAGCACATCACTTTTAATGATGGGGTC
>JBBRXW010000325.1:0-2718 GCA_038238295.1 Flavobacteriales bacterium
CTGTCATCGAAATAAATAGGAGAACTGTTTACGGCGTAAACGAAAGCCAACAATAAGATAATAAGGTATTGAATGCGTTTCTGCGTCAGTAAATCAGCTAGGTTTTTCAATAGAGAGATATTAAACGGAGCGTTGCACGACTTCGAAGATTTTGTTGTCTTCGCATTTCAACGTCTTGGAAGGATATTTCATCAGCAACGCATAATCGTGTGTCGCCATAATGATCGTTTTTCCATTGGCGTTGATTTTTCGTAGCACTTCCATGACTTCAACACTCGTTTGTGGATCTAAATTTCCGGTTGGTTCATCGGCCAAGATTAATTCCGGATCGTTGAGCAATGCTCGGGCAATGGCCACTCTTTGTTGCTCTCCACCGGAAAGCTGGTGCGGCATTTTGTCGGCAACGGATTTCAAATCGACTTTGTGCAAGACTTCATCAATTTTGACATCCATTTCTTCAGTGTTCGTCCAACCGGTCGCTTTCAGTACAAATAACATATTACCTTTCACACTGCGGTCTGGCAGCAATTGAAAATCCTGAAATACAATTCCTATTTTTCTTCTGAGGTACGGAATCTTGTCGTCTTTCATTGTCGCCAAGTCAAAATCAACGATACTTCCTTCTCCAGAAACCAAAGGCAAATCAGCATATAGCGTTTTCATGAAGCTACTTTTTCCCGAGCCAGTTTTTCCGATAATATAAATAAATTCACCGTGATTAACTTCAAGGTTGATGTTCGAAAGGACGACTTTATGTTCCTGATAAATGGAGACGTTTCTTAAATATAAAACGGTTGACGACATGATGATTTTGTTTTGTGGTAAAAGTATGAAGTTACGATTGGTATTCAAAATAAAATGTTGAAAGTATCCCGGTAAAAAGGGATTTGTTAAAAAACTGTTCATAATAAAAGCCGAAAGCGTTCCGTTATAGCTAACAGAATACGATATTTGAAATACTAAACCAACAACATGATGCGCAAACAATCCTGGCTTTTTTTATGGTTATTTTTTATGGTTTTGGGCTCTATTTCTGCTCAAAAATCGACTATCTATACTCATGAACTCCAAGACTTTGACCGGGCGCTGGGTTTGTATAATGACAATCAATATTTGTCTGCCCAGATCCTCTTCGACAAAGTAAAATCCGACAACAAAAATATCGATGTACAGGCTGACTGTGCGTATTATAGTGCGAACTGCGCGATTCATCTCAATCAAGCCAATGCGGATGAAATGATGGAAAGTTTCGTAAAGGAATATCCGACGAGCCCGAAACAAAATCAAGCGTATATTGAAGTCGCCCAGTATTACTTCGGTCAGGGCAAATATCCGCAGGCTTTGGAGTGGTTCGATAAAGTTGATGAAGGCACTTTAAGTTATGATGACCAAGACAAATTCAACTTTCAGAAAGGCTACAGTTTCTTCAACGCAGGCAAGAAAAAAGAAGCAACACCCTATTTTAATAAAGTGCTGAACTCGAAAGAATTTGGCTCGCAAGCCAAGTATTATTTAGGCTTTATGGCCTATGAAGGCGACGATTACAAACAGGCAAACCAATATTTCGATCAGGTTTCAGGTGAAGAAAAATACAAGGAGAAGCTGTCTTACTTTCAGGCGGACATGAATTTTAAATTGGGGAAATTCCAGAAATCCATCGATTTGGCTTTGGTTGCCATGCCGAAATCGAGCGCACTCGAAAAATCTGAATTGAATAAAATCATCGGAGAAAGCTATTTCAATCTGAAGCAATATGACAAAGCAATTCCTTATTTAAAGGAATACCGCGGCAAAAAAGGCCGATGGAATAATACGGATTATTATCAGTTGGGTTACGCGTATTACCAGCAGAATGATTTTGAAAATGCGATTACACAATTTAATAAAATTATCGACGGGAAAGACTTCGTCGCGCAAAACGCCTATTATCACTTGGGGGAAAGTTACTTCAAAACCGATAAGAAACAGCAGGCTTTGAATGCTTTCAAGAACGCATCGGAAATGGATTTCGATTTGAAAATTCAGGAAGATGCCAGTTTGAATTATGCGAAACTGAGTTATGAAATCGGGAATTCTTACGAATCGGTTCCGAATGTGCTGAATGCTTTTTTGGTAAAATATCCGAATTCGACAAGCAAAACCGAAATAGAAACGTTGCTGATCAACTCGTATATCACTTCCAAAAACTACAAAGGCGCATTGGATTTATTAGAGAAAAATAAAAATTTCGCCAATAAACAAGTGTATCAGAAAGTCACTTTTTATCGTGGTTTAGAGTTGTATACTGATGGCAGTTATCAGGAAGCGTACGCAATGTTCAAGAAATCGATTGCTGAACCGAAAGACCAGAAATTCCTTGCAAGAGCGACATTTTGGAAAGGCGAAACAGAATATGTTTTGGATAATTTCAATTCGGCGTTGAGCAGTTTCAAAGATTTTGCGGCGATGCCCGAATCGAAAACAACTCCTGAAAATAAAAATAGCAACTACAATATCGCTTATGCCTTGTTTAAACTGAAAGACTACGATCAGGCCGGGAATTATTTCCAGAGCCATATCGATGCAGTGAAAGATGACAAAGTACGTTTGAACGACGCGTATTTGCGTTTGGGTGATTGCCGTTTCGTGACCGCAAAATACTGGCCGGCAATGGATGCGTATAATAAAGTCATCGAACTACGCAGTGTTGATGCCGATTATGCTGCCTTCCAGAAAGCC
>JBBRXW010000326.1:0-2684 GCA_038238295.1 Flavobacteriales bacterium
ACACCGTTTGATGAAGCTGTTAGTTTAGTTTGGTATCTCGAAAATGTGTTTTATAAAACAATCGGCGAGATGATGTCCTATATTCAAAAGAATATTTTTAATGATGAAGAAATTCAGAATCCGATATTCAATTTAGGGTTTTGGCCCGGCGGCGATCGTGATGGAAATCCTTTTGTTACTACTGACATCATGCTCAAAGTGGCCGACCGCTTGCGCACTTCTATATTGAAATGTTATTACTGGGATATCCGCGAACTCAAAAGGAAAGTAACGTTTTCTAATGTCGATCGGTTAGTCAATGAATTGGAATTAAAAATCTATCGCTCGGTATTTTATTCCAAAGGGGAAATCTACCTTACGATCGAAGAATTTAAAAAGGCACTTCACGAAATTAAAGCGATTATCATCAACCAGCACCAGTCGCTTTACTTGGATGAAGTGAATCTGCTAATCAATAAAGTCAATCTTTTCGGTTTGCATTTTGCATCGCTGGATATCCGTCAGAACAGTAAAATTCACGATTCGGTTTTTAAAGAAATCGCTGAACTTCCAAAGAATTACAATCACTATTCGACAGCTGAGAAATTACAATTTATCGCTTCCTTAAAAGGAAAAGTCGATCCAGATTCGTTTTCTAATGAAATGACAAAATCGACTTTAGAATCGATTTATGCAATGAAAACCATTCAACAGAAAAACGGCGAATACGGCTGCAACCGCTATATCATCAGTAATTGCGAAAGTGCCGAACAGGTAATGCAAACGTATGCGATGCTCCGACAATGTGATTGGGAAAACCCCACGGTAGATATTATTCCCCTTTTTGAAGTCATTGATGATTTGCAGAATGCCCCTAAAATCATGGAGGAATTGTATACTTCGGATGAATATATCACGCATTTGAAACGACGTGGTAATCAACAAACAGTAATGTTGGGCTTCTCCGACGGAACTAAAGACGGCGGCTATTTGATGGCGAATTGGAGCATCTATAAGGCCAAGGAAAACATTACGACTGTGTCGAGAAAATATGGAATCAAAGTGATTTTCTTCGACGGTAGAGGCGGACCACCTGCACGTGGTGGTGGGAAGACGCATCAATTTTATGCCTCACTGGGTTCCTCAATTGAGCATCAGCAGATTCAGATTACCGTGCAAGGGCAAACCATTAGCTCTAATTTCGGAACATTGGATTCATGTCGCTACAACCTCGAAAACCTTTTGAGCGCTGGCGCCACCAATCATGTTTTTACTGAAGCAGATGCCCTTTTATCACAAGATCAAAAAGCGATACTCGATAAATTGGCAGCAATTGGTTTTAGCAAATATTCCGATTTCAAAAAGCATCCGAAGTTTATTCCGTATCTCGAACAGATGAGTACACTAAATTATTATGCGAAGACGAATATCGGCAGCCGCCCATCTAAAAGAAAGAACTCTGAGACACTGGTTTTTTCCGAATTAAGGGCGATTCCATTTGTCGGTTCCTGGAGCCAACTCAAGCAAAATGTCCCAGGTTTCTTTGGAGTTGGCACCGCTTTAAAGCATTTTGAAACCACCGAACAATGGGAGCAAGTGCAGTCGTTGTATGATTCTTCGTTATTTTTTAAAACCTTATTGGAGAATAGCATGATGTCGTTGGCCAAATGCTTTTTTCCGTTGACCTCCTATATGAAAGACGATCCAGAATTCGGTGCTTTTTGGCAAATTATCTATGAGGAATTTTTGGAAACCAAACGATTATTGCTTAAAATTGCGGGACACAAAGAATTGATGGAAAATTATCCGGATGGAAGAGCATCAATTGCGATGCGTGAAAATATTGTAAAGCCTTTGTTAACGATACAGCAGTATGCTTTGTCACGAATCAATCAATTAAAAAAATCGGAAAACACTGATGAAGAATTGCTGAACAGCTACCAAAAAATGGTCACCCGATCGCTTTTTGGAAACATCAATGCCAGCAGGAATTCAGCATAAAAAATTACGCTATGAAGTCAAATGAATTAACCCCAAACGAATACGCTTCCTATTATAAATCGTATATTGATCAAGTTTCGGAGGAATACGAAATGATTGAAGAACTCGAAATTTCCGTGCACCGCTTGATTAAGTTTGTTCAAGACATACCAATGGATAAATTTGATTACCGTTACGCAGAAGGAAAATGGACCATCAAAGATATCCTCCAGCATTTAATAGATGCCGAACGAATTTTTAGCTATCGCGCCCTGTGTTTCGCCAGAAATGACCAATCGAAATTGCCCGGTTTTGAAGAGAATGATTATGTCGATCAAGCGCATGCTAATCAAAGAAGCATTCAGGATTTATTGACGGAACTCGCCGTGGTTCGACAAGCTACGCTTTCGTTATTTAAAAGCTTTTCGGAGGAAGATGTTAAGCGAATTGGCACCGCTTCTAATAATCCGATGTCGGCACGAGCAGTAGGCTTTGTCATCATTGGGCATCAGAATCATCACCAGAGGATTTTTCAGGAACGCTATTTATAAAAAAAGGAACTCCATGGAGTTCCTTTTTTATTTATTCGTCTTCGTCGTCTTCGTCATCGTCACTGACATCTTCAACATCATCATCATCCTCATCATCAGGGTCGTCATCATCCGAACCGCCGGGATCTTTAGTTACATCGACTTCTTCTTCCTCTTCATCTTCACTTGCATGGG
>JBBRXW010000327.1:0-2684 GCA_038238295.1 Flavobacteriales bacterium
CCCGTCGCTTCAGTACCGACAACCAAAGCGGTCGGCAACGTATAATCCTGCGTATGATATGGCGTTGAATGCTGCAGCGTCGCACAATAAAAACGGATTTTTTTTGATTTTAGGAAAGCGATAATCTCATCCGTGGTTCCGGTTGCGATTTGGTTGGTAAACAACCCGCCGACACTTGAACGGACAATATTGGGGTTGTATAAATCACTTTTTGGGTTGGCAATAATAACAGCATCGAGATTGGCAGCATCGGCGGTACGTAAAAGTGCACCGATATTTCCTGGTTTTTCAGGTGCTTCGGCAATCAACAACAGTGGATTATCGGATAATTTCAGATCTGATAACAGCATCGATTTAGATTTGGCCACGGCTATAATTCCTTCAGTGGTATCGCGGTATGCCAGCTTTTGATAAATATCTTTGGAGATTTCAATGATATGGGTTGCTGCTATTTGGCTAACCTGTTTTTCGGAAACAAGTTCTGGCAGGAACAAAATAGTTTCTATTTCATAATTGCCTTTTATGGCCAACTCGATTTCGCGAACGCCTTCGATTAAAAAAGTGCCGGATTGTTTGCGGGCTTTCGATTTTTCCTGCAATAATAGCAACGATTTTATAAATGGATTCTGTAAGGACGAAATCTGCTTCATTAGAAAAAATTAGAAAGATCAAAGTTAGTAATTAACATTCGAAGAGGCTAAAAAAAAATACCCTGTTGTGCACCAGGGTATTTCATTATATCTTTTTTTTAAACGGGATTATTTACGTTTTAAAATACGGACGGTACTGACCGCATTGTCCGTTTGAATTTTAAATAAATACGTTCCTTCGGCCAAATCCTGAATTGGGATACTGACTCTTAAATCATTGCTAGAAACGGACTTCATCAATTGTCCCAACAGATTATAGACTGTTATTGAAGTGATGGTTTTCGTTCCAACAAAATTGACAACTGCATTCGCCGGATTCGGATAATATGTAAAGTCTTTTTTAATAGGCTGAATCGTTGACAAACTGGCGCAGGAAACGGTAGCATTAAATCCCGGAAAGGTATTGACACCATCAGAATAAAATCTAAACGTTAATTTTCCGGATGCATCTGTAGAAGTGACGGTTCCCGGTGAATTGGTTCCGGTATAGCCATATTCTTCCCCAATGAAAGGATAGGTGGTATCTGGACCATTGTAAATAGTCAATCGGTCGATTTGATCTTCCAATTCGAATTGTGTAAAAGTTACGGTCACATGATCGCCCGGATTCACCGGATTCATTGTTGTGGTGTAATATTCACCGTTCGAGTAATTTCCATTCACACCACCACTATCAAAGAAAACACCATCAACACAATGATTGATTAGCGTAGAAAACTCTTTATTAACCAGTTGTGAAAAAGTATTTCCTGTACAGCCCGAACGAACATACACATCGTAAGAAGTATTAGAATTGAGTGTATCGAAAGTATAGGTATTGGTAGTTACGGTAACAAAAGTTCCTGTCGGTGCGTTTCCATGTGGTACGACCAAAACTTCAAAAACAGCAGATACATTTGGATTCGTCCAAGTTGCTGTCACGCTGTTAATCGTAATATTAGAAAGTGTGATCACGGTAGTATTGCTGCACAGCGTATTGAAGTTGAAAACCTCAGAAAAGACCGATGTACCGCAAACATTATTGGCTTTCACTCTCCAATAATATGTTGATCCATAATCAAGATTGGAAAGATCTAACTCACTAATTACTGTCGTGAAAGTTTGGAAGTTGGTCGTAAAAGCAGCGTCTTTAGCAATTTCAATAGTGTAATTCGCCACATTGTTTCCGATGTTTTCCCAGGTCAATGTTGGGTTGTTCTCCAATTGGTCGGCGTTGATTGCCGGTTGGTATAAAACCGGTGCTGCATTGAGCATGTTTTGAACCACTAATGTGAAATTTAAAG
This sequence comes from Flavobacteriales bacterium, assembly GCA_038238295.1. Taxonomy (GTDB): domain Bacteria; phylum Bacteroidota; class Bacteroidia; order Flavobacteriales; family Flavobacteriaceae; genus Flavobacterium. Next base: position 1,934 of record JBBRXW010000327.1, read on the forward strand.
TGGTCATCGTACTTGGCGACGTAGCGGTAACTATGATTGGATACGTTCCTGCAGCAACTCCATCCAGGTTCGAAATCAGCAGCGCATTATTTCCAGCAGCGCTCATCGTATCGGTTGTAAAGCTAGAAGTGGCACCAACTGGTAAACCCGAAACCGTTAAATTGGCAGTTTCAGTAAAAGTACTTTTTGCTTCCAGTTGGAAATTAAAATTAGAAGCTGTCGTTCCTTGACAAACGCGGTTTATTAAATTCGAATTCGATGACAAAAGTATCGGCGTATTGACTACGTTACTCATGATTAGGGAGTATTTTTGAAGTCCATTGGTCAGTGCACTGCCTTTGTGGCTGATGGTTACCGTATACGTTCCGACTGGATTATCGACATCAATTCTCTCGATGTTATCAACAAGGTTGTCGCCTTTAGTTGCCGGATCATCCACAATTTTTGGATTGAGTTTCCATGGATAATTGGTGACATTGTTTTGTACGATGCGAATATCCAAATCATTGATAAGGGCAGCAACATCATAATCTACAATCGAATTGGTCACAATATTTCCTGCAGGATCAGTCCAACAAATGGAAGCCTGCATCTGATTAGCACTAAACGGATTAATATTGAAAGAATAACTTTGACCCTGAATTAGGGTTGTTTCTTTGATGACGGATTGCACACCTTCATTGGTAATCAGGTTGGCTGCTTTTTCAGCATTCAATAATCCCCAGCCAAAACGATAGTCCGGCCCGGGATC
>JBBRXW010000328.1:0-2684 GCA_038238295.1 Flavobacteriales bacterium
GATTGTAAGTACCGATTTTCTCTAAGTATTTACCGTCTCTTTTTGAGCGGGCATCTGCCGCTACAACCCAGTAAAAAGGTTTTCCTTTTTTACCATGTCTTTGTAATCTAATTTTTACTGACATAATCGTATGATTAAATTTTGAGGTACACGACCTCGGTTAATTAAGGGCGCAAAGATACCAATTAATTTGAAAAATACTAATCATATTTTGTTTTTTAAAAAAGAAAAAAGCGGCTAAAAACCTGAGGGTAAATGTTAAACTAATTTTTTTTCAGATTTTAATTCGAAAATATGTTTTAAAAAGCTATTTTTGTTTCTCAAAATTTGAAATATAATGAAAAAAATCCTCTCTTTTTTTATTCTGGTAGCGGCTTTGTCTTCGTGTTCTGAAGATATACATGTCAATGATGATGCAGTATTGCAAGCAGTGAAAGATAATAGCTTTTGGGAAGGCGGGAATGCTAAGGCAACGATTGGACCGGGAAATAAACTGACGATTCAGGGTGTGACTTTAATTGAAACGATGACGCTGAAAATGCCAATTCCACCATTGACAATCAATCGAAAAAACCCAAGTACGTTCGTGACCTACCCTTTGGGAACTAGCAATACAAATAAAGCTACCTATGTTTTGATGACAGACGCTGCTGAATTTAATTATGAAACGGCTATTGGAGTAGGAGATGGTCAAATCATCGTTTCGGAATATGATGGTAAAATTATTTCAGGGACTTTTCGTTTCAATGCGATTAATACTGATCCGAATTCTAGCGCACAACATATTGTAAATATGCAGAATGGTGTATTTTACCGAGTTCCGATTCTTCCGTAGTTAAGCGGAATTCTTTATAAAAATAATAGACCATCCCTAAAAGGATGGTTTTTTATTTAACATTTAAATAAGCCTGTAATAGTACTTTAGAAAAAAAATAAAACTATATTTGTGTAATATTAAAAATAACACTTATGAACATTTTTGTTGGAAGTCTTCCATTCAGTATTGAGGAAGCAGATTTAAGAGAGTCTTTTGAGGCTTACGGTACAGTTGATTCTGTAAAAATTATAACTGATAAATTTACAGGAAGAAGTAAAGGATTTGGGTTTGTTGAAATGGCTAATGATGATGAAGCTCAAAAAGCAATTGAAGAATTGAATGGTGCTACCGTTCAAGGTCGTGCGATCGTGGTTAACAAATCAGAGCCAAAACCAGAAGGTGAAAGAAGAAGCTTTAACAACAACAGTCGTGGTGGAGATTCACGCGGCGGTGGAGGTTATGGTGGAGGAAACAGCCGTGGCGGATCAAGCCGTGGAGGTTACTAATTAAATTTATCTACCTCGTACATAATAAAGTTTATTAAAAAACCATTCAAAAAGTTGATTCTTCAATTTTTTGAATGGTTTTTTGTTGATAACTTCCCTCGTTTTCTTATTCGAAATATCCTAAATTTGAAAGTTGTTTTTATTCCAAATAAAGCCCTTCCAAATACGATATGTACTTAATATTCGATACCGAAACCACCGGATTGCCCAAACGTTGGGATGCTCCTATAACCGACACGAACAATTGGCCGCGATGCATTCAGATTGCATGGCAGTTGCATGACGAAATGGGGAAGCTCCTTGAGCATCAGGATTATTTAGTTCGACCTGATGGCTTTAATATCCCATACGATGCCGAGCGAATTCATGGAATCTCGACCGAATTGGCGCAAGCCGAAGGACTCGATTTGAGTCAAGTATTGGAGAAATTCAATAGTACGTTATCGAAAACCAAATTTATTGTTGGACAAAATTTAGGTTTCGATATCAACATTATGGGCTGCGAATTCCACCGATTAGGAATAGAAAGTCCAATGGCTGCAATGCCGGTTTTGGATACCTGCACCGAAGTCACCGCTTCCTTAGTAAGACTTCCCGGAGGCCGTGGTGGAAAATTCAAACTACCAACATTAACCGAATTACACGAGTATTTATTTCAAAAACCTTTTGCCGAAGCGCATAATGCTACCGCCGATGTGGAAGCGACTAGCCGTTGTTTTTTAGAACTGATTCGGCGTGAAATTTTTACAACGGAAGAATTAGATGTCCCAGCAGATTATTTCGAGGATTTCCAGAATAAAAACCCTAACGAAATCCAGCTGATTGGGTTGCGTCACATCAATCTCAAAGAGACATCGGAAAGAATCCGCCAGCAATTGGGTAATAAGCAGGCTGCTCCAATTTCCAAACAGGAACTTTCGGTTAACAAACGGATTTTAATCGACACCGAATTTGTGCACCTCCACAACCATACCCAATTTTCGGTATTACAATCCACGATAAGTGTTGCATCATTAGTTAAGGCGGCGGCGGCGCAGAAAATGCCAGCAGTTGCAATTACCGATCACGCAAATTTGATGGGCGCTTTTCATTTTGTGCGAGATATTTTAAATCATAACAAAACAGCGGAAGCTAAAAATGCCGCCGCAGTAGAAACTGGGGAAGAAGCCACCGAAAAAATTATCAAACCTATTGTCGGCTGTGAATTTTTTGTCTGCGAAGATCATCTGGATAAAACCAGAAAAGACAACGGTTATCAAATCGTATTGCTCGCCAAAAACAAAAAGGGGTATCATAATCTGGCAAAAATGTCTTCGATTGCGTACACGGATGGATTTTATTACGTTCCTAGAATCGACAAA
>JBBRXW010000329.1:0-2678 GCA_038238295.1 Flavobacteriales bacterium
CGCCTTCTGGAATAAGATAAAAGGAGCCATATTTACTTTTTAAACGGGAAATCAACTCGGCATCTTCTTTTTGTCGATATGCTTCCCTCGATATAAATTCGAAACGCATTCCATTTTGTTGTGCCAATAGTAGTGTCGGATTTTCGTTTATTTTATCCGCAAATTCCTCGCCGCGAATAATTCCGATTGTTTGAAAACCCTGCTCCTTTCCTGCTGAAGCAACGGCGGCAATATGATTCGAAAATGCGCCGCCAAAAGTCAGCAACGTATTCTGATTTTCTCCTTTTGCTTGAAGCAGATTGTATTTGAGTTTTCTAAATTTATTCCCAGAAATAAGTGGATGTCCTAAATCCTCCCGCTTGATAGCTAAAGTAATGTTGGGAAATTCAGTACGAATAATTTGATTAGTTGACATTGCGATTAATATCCATTATAGACGGATATTTTCTTGCCGAAATTTTGATTGTTATTAGTTATCACTTTCAAAACATAGATTGCGTCACTAATTCCTGAAGTTGAAAAAGTATATTTTTCTTTGGTTCCAATATTTGCTTTATTAAAAATTAATTTCCCTGTAATGTCATACAGACGAATCGATTTGACTCCAATTAAATTGGGATTCATAACCGTAAGTGTCTGCGCAACATTATTCTGTATAACTTCGAAACTATCCGAAGTTATAATCGGAATATTGAGCGTAGCATTCACGAAAGTGATTTCATATTGCGTATTGTTTACTCCAGCTGCTAGATTCATTTCATATTCACCGTTGACAATATCATAATAAATATCGCTGGTTTTGTCGTGCAAATAAACATTTTCAGTTCCCTCAAAATTGATAATCTCCCCCACTTTGATTCTAAAATTAGCCGGAGTTGCATTTTTAAAACCTATTGGAATTCTTTTGTTGATATCAAAATCAATCACATCAATTACATATTCCGTGTTATCAATCACAAAATACATGTCCATTTCGCTAGTACTATCCGGTGATTTAGCATCCATTGCAAAATCTACTCCGTCCGTTGCTGCAGCGCTAAATGCTAGAGAAACTTGTCGAATTGCTTGATTGTTTAACAATGTATTCAATCTAATTTGAGGAACTGGTTTGGTACTGACTGTCGTATAATCGAAGCCTGAAACGGAAGGAATTTCTGGAAGAAAATCACTTTCATTCGACAATTTCGGGGAAGCAGTGTGTCTTTGAAATTCTGAATAATTCGCCGCTCCTTCTTTTTGATATACTCTAAAGTTATTGGTCATCGCTACTGTACCTGTAATTGATCCTTCAAGCATAAACCCTTGACCAATTGGACAAAAACGTCTTTCATAATTTGATCCTAAACCTACAGCACCGGCTAATTGTGTTCCGGCACCATCATAAGCATAAAAAACTGCCGGCATGTAAACACCCATAGTACCATAAGGTGCCACTGAAGCGCCACCAATTGGAGAATACGTTCCATAACCTCCTTTATAAGCGGCAATGGCATGAGAATTTACCGTTTTATCCTGCTCCCAGAAATAAGCAATACCTGTAGAGTTAGTTGCGGCAAGAAGAAATGCTTTTAAATCAATTGCTGAAGGATAAGGGTTTCCAGTTAAGGTACGTTTTCCCGCTGCAAGGTTTATCGTAATGTCACCATCATTGGGTCTGCCTCTAAAGTCATATCGTTGTTTGTTTCCTGGGTTGTTATCCGCACCAGCATCAACAAATGTGGCATCGGTCCCGGCAGTTCCTTTCATCGTAAAGCCTTCCCCAGGATTGATTGAAGTAGCACTATAAACGCCAAACCATTGTGAATACAAAGAGGAAGACAAGAACTTAAAAACCCAACCTTGTGAAATACTCAACGGATTGGAAATGCCATTATACGTACTCATCGACAACATGGTTGCCGGATTACTACTTGTTGATGATACAGGTTGATTTAACATCGTGATTCCAAAGCTTTCGTTCCCCGAAGCAAGAAGCGAGTTACCTACTGGAGAACACCAATAATTGTAGGTATAGGGTGTTGCATTTCCCTCTTGAAAAACAGATAATTTACCAGCTCCAGCATTCGCCGAACTTCCTGTTTTTGCTTGTAAAAGTTGGGATTGATTTCTGAGGTAAATATTTCCTGTATTTTGAATGTTCACATCTTGTTTAACATACAAGTATTTATCAGCAACATAAACAAAATTATTCGCAACATACAGTTGAGAAAAGGCATTTATTTTTATTAAAAAAAAAATCAAAAAACAAAGTAATTTTTGCATACCTTTAAATTTAAAGTCTAAAAGTAACTAAAAAAAACAAAATGATTTCTACAATGACGTAAATTTTATCAAAAATCCCTAAAAGTTAGTTCAAAAAGTTAACTTTTATTTGATTGATAAATAGTGCTTTATAAATAAAATACTTTTAGCCATTACAAATTCACCATTATGAAAAGAAAATACTTCCTTACGCCCCTACTTTTTTTAATATTCTCATCAAACCTATTGATGGGGCAAGTAGGAATTGGAACTACTACGCCAGCTGCGTCTTCGATGCTAGATGTTACTTCAACGAACAGTGGTGTTTTAATTCCAAGGATTTCACTTATCAGTAACAGCGATGTAGCCACAATTGTCAGCCCTGCAACTTCGCTTTTGGTTTACAATAGCGGTTTTTCTCCGAATGGATATTATTA
>JBBRXW010000330.1:0-2664 GCA_038238295.1 Flavobacteriales bacterium
ATCTACCGCTTCAACAGTTTCCGGCTGTACCGCTTTGACAAATGGTTTTTGCGCCACCAATCCTAACATTTCGAACATTTTCATGTCTTCATCAACATTTGGATTTGGTGTCGTCAGTAACTTGTCTCCGGCAAAAATTGAATTAGCACCGGCAAAGAAACACATGGCCTGACCTTCTCGACTCATATTCATTCTTCCGGCAGAAAGGCGAACCTGCGTTTCCGGCATTACGATTCGGGTCGTGGCCACCATTCGGATCATATCCCAAATTTCTACTGGTTTTTCTTCTTCTAGAGGTGTTCCTTCAACAGCGACTAAAGCATTGATAGGAACCGATTCTGGCTGCGGGCTTAAGGTGGCCAATGCTACGAGCATTCCGGCGCGGTCTTCAATAGATTCTCCCATTCCGATGATTCCGCCGCTGCAAACAGTCACGTTAGTTTTACGGACGTTCTCGATGGTTTGAAGACGGTCTTCAAAACCACGTGTAGAAATAACTTCCTTATAATATTCTTCGGAGGTATCTAAATTATGGTTGTAGGCATACAATCCGGCTTCTGCCAACCGATGCGCTTGATTTTCTGTAATCATCCCTAATGTACAGCAAACTTCCATGTCTAATTTGTTGATGGTGCGTACCATTTCTAATACTTGGTCGAATTCCGGACCATCCTTTACATTTCTCCAAGCGGCACCCATGCAAACACGCGAAGATCCGCTTGATTTAGCACGCAATGCTTGCGCTTTAACCTGTTGCACCGACATCAAATCATTGCCTTCGATATCGGTATGATACCGGGCAGCCTGTGGGCAATAGCCGCAATCTTCAGGACAACCACCTGTTTTTATAGATAGTAAAGTAGATACCTGAACGACATTCGGATCATGATGCAAACGATGAATTGTGGCCGCTTCAAAAAGCAAATCCATCATCGGTTTGTTGTATATCGTTATAATCTCGTCTTTGGTCCAGTGGTGTTTTATGCTGCTCATACTTCAATTTTTATATGGCCTCAAAAGTAGTTAAATACTTCTAAAGAAGCAATGTCGAAAAGGTGAAAAAGAAGTGGGAAAATTAATCAGCGACGTATTTACTATTATGGTAAAACATCAATACCAAAGTGACGATTCCGGCGGAAACAATACCTTCAAAAAGCAAACAAATGCAATAGGTGTTGACCGATGGGTTTCCTCCGAACAGAAAGGTTTTAGAAAGACTGTTGATATATTCCTCGCCACCTTGCATATAACTATAAGTCAGTAGGCCGATAATACTCAAAAATACACCAATCAAACCGGTAGATAAAGCTGAAATAGCATTCGAAAGGAATTCTTTTTTCCCTTCGTTGAGATTGGAAACTATTGTTCGATTAACACCGTAAAAAAGGAATAAAGCATTAAAAACCCGCAGGTATAACACGCCTGCTAATCCTAATATATTCATCGCCATAAAATAAATTCCAATGCCAATAAATATTATAAGTCCGTTTATTACTTCTTTTGGTAATTTCATAATGTGAGTTTTTAAAGGTTAGAATTATTGAAAAACAGTTGCGTATCATTTCAAATTTACGAAAAAAACCAAATTGAAAATTATAAAATTACGATAAATTACAAAGCTGTAAAAAAGGCAATAGCAGTCTTTCGGTCCTTTTCCAGTTGTTCTTTCAATACGGTAATGGAGTCGAACTTTTTTTCAGGACGAACATATTCCAATAGTGACACCTGAATTTCTAGATTGTATAAATCCGCATTGAAATCTAAAAAATGAATTTCAACGGATATTGTTTCGCCGCCGACAGTAGGGTTGATGCCAATGTTCATAATGCCATTGACTGTTTTATCATTCAAAAAACTCTGAACGATATACACTCCTTTTTGTGGAATGAGTTTGTAATTTTCGTCGATTTTCAGATTTGCCGTAGGAAAACCAATCGTTCTTCCCAGTCGTTTTCCTTCGCGTACCTTGCCCGTCAAGAAATACGAGTATCCTAAATACTTATTAGCCAAACGGACGTTTCCTTCTTCGAGCGCCATTCGGATTTTGGTAGAACTCACGGAAACTTCCTGAATTTCTTGTGCGGAAATCTGCTCCACTTCGAAATCATATTTACTACCAAATTCGATAAGGTCATCGATATTGGCAGTACGGTTTCGGCCAAAACGATGGTCGTGCCCGATGACAATTTTTTGGATGTTTAATTTTTCAACGAGGATATTTTTTACAAATTCTTCGGCGGTAAGTTTTGAAAATGTTTTATCGAAAGGATGGATAATCAGATTGTCTAGCCCAGTTTTTTCTAGTAATGTCGTTCTTTCCGTAATGGTATTTAGTAATTTTATTCCGGATTCTTCCTGCAAAACCATTCTCGGGTGTGGAAAAAAAGTAAGAATCAGACTTTCGCAACCAGACGTTTTTGCATTGTGAAGCAGCTTTTCAATAATTTTCTGGTGACCTATATGGACACCGTCAAAAGTACCAATAGTTATGATAGTTTTTTGGTTCGTTTTAAAGGAATCGATAGAATGAAAAATCTTCAAAAGCAGCGAGTTTAGAATGGACAAATTTAAACATCCTTTTGGTATTTTTATAATTTATTATTTGAGAGTAGTAGCGATGTATCAGAATCTTATTTCCTTTAATAATAAGGAATGTATAAGGCA
>JBBRXW010000331.1:0-2651 GCA_038238295.1 Flavobacteriales bacterium
GGCACGACGAAGCAACCTCTCATTGCGAGCACACCGTAGCAACAACGTTACCCAAATCAAAAATAAAACATATATTTGCACCACTCGGGCGATTAGCTCAGCTGGTTCAGAGTACTACCTCGACAAGGTAGGGGTCACTGGTTCGAACCCAGTATCGCCCACATCATAAAAACAAAGCCGTTACGCGATCAGTGACGGCTTTTTTATTAAAAATAATCGTACATCAAATCATAATTTTTAACAATAACTGTAAGATATTTCGTTAAATAAATTTCCCTTCAACGTTTTTATAATTCCCTTCATCGAAAAAACCACCATAAATTCTTCGTTTCCATTCGGCTTTATATATTTGATTCCCCTAACAGCCTACTAAACAGGAATTTAATTTTGCGTAGAAACGTTTTTGCCGCAAAGAAATTCCCCAAAAATAATATTTTAAAGATGAAACAAAAAATGGCATTGCTTATGGCTTTGCTGGCTGCTCATAACATGTTCAGTCAGACCCATTATTACGTCAACGCATTGGTTGGGAGTGATTTAAACGACGGTACAACAGTAATATCCGCTTGGAAAACAATAGGAAAAGCCTGTCAGGCAGTAACTCCAGGAAGCACAGTTCACATTCTTCCGGGAATCTATTATGAAAATCCGGAAGTAACGATTAGCGGCACTCAAGAAAGTCCAATAAGATTTCTCGGCGAACCTGGCAACAGCGTCATCATCGATGGGACCGGTAGCACCGAGAATTATTTACTTCAAGTCTTAAATTCGAGTTACCTGCATTTCGAGAATCTAGTAGTACAAAACCTTACCGGCAATGGGAGCATAGGAATCCTCGTCCAAACCACTTGGGAGCGATCGGCGACAAATATATCCTTTAAGAACTGTATCGTCCGCAATATTCGGTGGTCACCCGATCCTACTATCAATCCATTGCCTTCTGAGAACGCCCATGGTTTTATTGTATATGGCCGCACTGGTGGACTTACAAACCTAACCATTGATGGCTGTGAGATATATGATAACACCACCGGCTATAGCGAAGCACTAACATTGGCAGGAAACATCAGCGGCTTTTCGATAAAGAATTGTAGCATTCATGACAACTCTAATATCGGCATCGTCATCAGCGGGCATCGTGGCGTTTCGGCCATTACCGATGAAGCTAGAAATGGAATAATTAGCAACAATATGTGTTATAATAATATATCTCAACATGCGACCTCGGCAGGAATATATGTCGATGGGGGCAACTCAGTAATCATCGAACGCAACATCAGCCACAACAATGGGTATGGCATCGAAGTAGGTGCAGAGGGCGCTGGAATCACCTACGGAGTTACCGTCCGGAATAATATATTATATAACAATCAAGGCGGAGGTCTTGAAATAGGCGGGTACAATCCATTGAATACCGGCGAAGTTCGCAATTGCATCATACGCAACAATTCCTTTTCAGGGAACAACACTTACAATGACGGTGTAGGAGAATTTCACATAACCAAAGCTTCAGACTGTGTGTTCGAGAATAATATCTTTTATACCAGCAACCAACAAACATTGTGTAGCGCAGCCAATATAGAGCCCCAAACTGGAAATACGTTCAATTTCAATTGTTGGTTTACGCCCAACAACAATCCAAATGATATAGTGGTGCGATGGCGTGGGACCAATTATACTACCTTCAACGACTATCGAATGGCGCTTTCACAGGAAAGCAATTCGGAATACATCGATCCAGGTTTTGAACTCGCTTCAGAATCACCGAATTGTCACTTGACAAGTAGCAGCCTATGCATCAACAGTGGTGATATAGCCACCGTAGTGAGTGAGGGGGAAAAGGATTTTGATGGGAACCCAAGAATCTTTGATACCATCATCGATAAAGGCGCTTTTGAAGCCACAGCATCTTTGTCAAATCATCAACCATTACTATCACACTACAGTCTGACCCCGAATCCAGCAACTTCAACAGTCTATCTTCGCCTAAAAGGGAAAGTAGATTCAGGAACTTTCACAATCTACGACGGTCTAGGCCATGCTGTTCAAACCAATCATATCCGACTGCCAGAAACAACAATAGACATCTCGAGTCTGTCAAACGGAGTCTATTTTACAGACTTGGATTCCGGTAGTACACATGCAAGGGAAAAGCTGGTGATTTGGAGATAAACAATTACTGCCGGCTTGCTTCCATAAACTGCTTCACTTCCGAAAACCTTTTGCTGCAGGGTAGAAAGTACTGTACGATCATCGGGATGTGCGATTTATTAACACGTATCGGAACCACATTTGGTTGCAATGGATGTAAGGCTTTCAGAAAGCGACTATTTGCATCTTTAATGGAAGGATAAGTTTTGTTCCCAACATACATCATAATTTTCGGTGTTTCGGTAGTCAGAAAATAAATAGGGGAGGCATCATGCCATCTTTGAACATCATTACTCCATGTTGCTAAATAATCGTTTTCCGAAGTCGGTGGAAATTCTTCCAGATAATGTTGCATATCTAATCCGGCAGCGTCATTCAATATAATTCCAGCAACTGATTTAGGGTCAATCCCATATTTTGGATTCATAACTGCTAATGCTGCGAGATGACCACCAGCAGAATGTCCTGTGATATAAATACGGTTAGGATCTCCTCCATAC
>JBBRXW010000332.1:0-2649 GCA_038238295.1 Flavobacteriales bacterium
CATCGGATCAGAATTTGATTCTTTGGGACGGTATCCGCATGTATCATCCGGGGCATTTATTTGGAATGATTTCGGGTTTCAATCCGAATGTCGAACAGACGGTGCACTACTACAACAAGGCAACCAATCCGAGATTTGGGGAGCGTATTTCGAGTGTGATTGATATTCAATCGACGGATAAGATTGAAAAGCAACTTAAGGTCGATGCCGGTATCAATGCATTGAATGCCGATATATATGTTCAGGCGCCATTAATTAAAAACAAACTCGGATTGCAGGTATCGGGCAGGAAATCCTTTACCGAATGGCTGCAGACGTTCACGTTTAATGCCTTGGCGGAGAAGGTTTTTCAAAATACGAATTTCAAAAATTTCAATGACAGGAACCAATTTGAGTTTGAGGATTATTCAGCTAAATTGAACTACAAACCCAACGCTACTACTGAATTCTCGTTTACCAGTGTATTGATTGACAACTATCTGAATTTTAAAACGCAACCCGACACTACCGAAGATGACAACCAAAGAATGAATATTCTCAATCAAGGCTATAGTTTCCATTGGAATCAAAAATATAGTGCTCAATTCAGTCAGAAATTCCTATTATATTATTCGGCGTATACGTTCGATTATGAAAAAAACCAGCAGTATTCCGACGGTCGGTTTGAAGTATTTAAAAAACTGAACCGCATTACCGATTCGGGAATGGAAATGAATTTTAATTATGAAATCAATCCCAAACTCAATTTCGAATTTGGCTATCAATTTTTAGGCAACGATGTATCGCACTCCTATACGACTAAAACTCAAAATTTGTTTATTACTTTAGATCAAATGCAATTGTATTCTACGACACATGTAGGGTATTCTTATTTTAAATATACGCTGAATCAATGGAATTTTCAAGCAGGGGCACGCTTCAATTCCTTCAGTAAAATTCAAACAAATAGTTTGGAACCGAGAGTTTTTCTCCAAAGGAATCTTACCAATACTTTAATTTGGCAGCTTTCATTCGAAAGAAAAAGCCAGATAATAAGTCAGGTTCAAGAAAGTGTCACAAATGATTTGAGCTTAGAGAATTACATTTGGATTTTGTCCGACAATAAGGAGTACCCGATTCAAAAAGCGAATCAATATACGAGCGGTTTCATATACAAAACCAAATCATGGCTGTTCGATGTCGATGCATATTATAAAACCATCAATGGAATCACATCGCTCACGTTTGGATTTTTACACCAACACGATCCCAATATTCACAATGGCAAAGGCTTTACTAAAGGCTTGGATATTTTGATCCAAAAAACAGCACCTACCTGGCGTGCCTGGATGACGTATACGTATCAGGATTCACAAAGCAAATTCGATGGTTTGAATGACAGCAAGTACTTCCCGATAAATTCGGATATTACGCATGCGTTCAATCTGGCATTCAATAAAAAATGGAACAACTATTCGATCGCGTTGGGATGGTTTTGGCACAGTGGAAAACCGTATAGTTTACTCGATGATTCGAATCAGGTTTCGTCGTTCAATACAGAACGATTGCCGGCGTACCATCGATTGGATTTCTCGGCGATGTATCATTTTCATCCACGACAATCCTGGTCCGGAAAGGTCGGATTTTCGCTCTATAATGCCTATAATCAGCACACGGTGATCAGTAAAGAATACCAAAGAAGTTATGTGACGATCAATACATTGACATCCAAGTACACGATTCAGGATTATTATTCGTTGGGAATTACGCCGAATTTATTTTTGAGAGTAAGTTTCTAATTGTGGAAAATTTCACTACTTTTAACTAGATAAATTTACACGCCATGTTAGTTAAAGTATTTGGAAGCGCCGTTTTCGGGGTCGAAGCCACGACCATAACCGTAGAAGTCAATATCGATAAAGGCATCGGATACCACTTAGTAGGATTGCCCGATAATGCCATCAAAGAAAGCAGTTACCGTATTGCTGCCGCATTAAAAAATAACGGATACGCCTTGCCGGGCAAGAAAATCACAATCAATATGGCACCTGCCGATTTGCGAAAAGAAGGTTCCGCTTACGACCTGACTTTAGCCATTGGAATTTTAGTTGCTTCAGCACAAATTCTGACAGATGAAACGGCACACTACATCATCATGGGCGAGTTGTCGCTCGACGGAAGTCTACAGCCAATCAGAGGCGCGTTGCCGATTGCTATAAAAGCGAAGGAGGAAGGATTCAAAGGATTTTTTCTTCCAAAACAAAATGTCAAGGAAGCGGCTATCGTTTCTGGACTCAATGTTTATGGCGTGGAAAACCTCCAGGAAGTCATCGATTTCTTTGAAGGAAAAGGAACGTTACAGCCTACTATCATTGATACGCAGAAAGAATTTAATAAAAACTTAGATTTTCCGGAACATGATTTTAGCGATGTGAAAGGGCAAGAAAGCATCAAACGTTGCATGGAAATCGCTGCTGCCGGCGGTCACAATATTATTTTAATCGGTCCACCTGGCGCCGGAAAGACGATGTTGGCCAAACGGTTGCCCAGTATTTTGCCACCAATGACCTTGCGGGAATCTTTAGAAACTACCAAAATTCATAGTGTAGCTGGGAAATTAAAAGAAGTTGGTTTGATGAACCAGAGGCCGTTTCGGAGTCCACATCATAC
>JBBRXW010000333.1:0-2646 GCA_038238295.1 Flavobacteriales bacterium
ATATAATCGACACTTTCTTCATCCAGCGATTTCTTCAATACATCCGAAATGTCCTTGATATAATTATCCTGTTCTTCTTTGGTTTCCTTGATTTTACTGACGATGTCATTGTAGACTTTTGGCTCGGTATATTTCAACCCCAAATCCTCGAGCTGGCTCTTGATGTTGTACAATCCCAAACGATGGGCGAGGGGTGCATAAATATAAAGGGTTTCCGAAGCAATCTTAATCTGTTTGGGTTCCGGCATCGAATCCATGGTCTGCATATTGTGCAAACGATCGGCAAGTTTTATCAGTATAACGCGGACATCATCGTTGAGCGTCAACAGCATTTTACGGAAATTCTCCGCCTGCATCGACACATTCAAATCCTTTTGTACTTGGGAGATTTTGGTCAGTCCTTCTACCAGTTGCGCAACCTTTGGATTGAACATTTTTTCGATTTCTGCGACAGTAATTTCGGTATCTTCAACGACATCGTGCATTAATGCAGCGGCAATACTTGTGGCGCCCAAACCAATTTCAGAAGCCACGATTTTCGCTACGGCAATAGGGTGAAATATATACGCTTCGCCGGATTTCCGTCGTTGGTCCTGATGCGCGTCAACGGCCACATCAAAAGCCTTACGAATGAGTTTCTTGTCATCGGCACTCAGCGTCTGGTAACTGATGCGCAGTAACTCCTTGTATTCCTTGGCAATTGCTTTGTTTTCTTTCTCTATATCAATTTCAACCATAGTTCGTGACGTTCAATTTTTTAAAATTAGAAATAACAATCGAGATGTGCAAGCAGTATCTATCAAACTTAACGGTAGTTTTCTTTGGGCGTGACCTCGCCGCGGCGGGTCGGGCTTTCGGCTTTATCTCTAGCTGCGCCGCGAGGATACCGCCTCTATCCCTCACGCAGGCAGTCCGGTTCTTGAGAAAAACGGGAGCCCAAGTAGTAGTTCCTTACTTGGTACTTCCCAAAGCAACTTTCACAAAATCCAAATCCTGGAAATCGTAACTAAAGTCGGTCAATGGTGAAATCGGTTTCATTTTGATACCGGTATAATCCGCTGAAAAAGTCAGAAAAGCATCCGCTAGAAAACTCCGGTTGTTCCATTTTACAGCAAAAGTCTGGTCTTTATAAAAGAATACTTCCCCGGCCAGTTGCGGCGAACGTTTCGAATTGAAATAGAGCTTTCCTTTCTTCTCCGAAAGGACAATATCTCCCAGCCAATTGTCACGGAAAGTGCCGACGTATTTTTTAAAATCCGTTTTAATATTGTCTTTGGTGTTTTTCGCCACAGTAGCCCAGACTTCCTCCGAAATCTTATCGGCATTATCTTCTTTTTCCTGACTTTGAACACTGTATTTCGTCACGTAATCGTCGGAGGTAATGTCCAGATAACTGTCTTTGATCGTATTGGTAATCGCATTGAAAGCGGCACCCGATTGCTGGTTGGTTAAAACTATAATCCCTAAATTAATTTCCGGTAATAAAGTGACCTGCGTTACAATTCCATCCAATCCTCCGGTATGCGACACCTGAAAATTCCCTTTAACTTCCGTTAGCTGCCAGCCTAAACCATACGATTTGAAATGCGAAAAATAAGGAGCGATAGGTTTGTTAGGCTGTATTGTCTGAGCGGTCCACATTTCGTTTTGCTGTTTTTCCGAAAACAATTGCTTTTTATCGGTTCCGTATTTCCCTTTCTGCAATTGCATAATGACCCATTTGCTCAAATCATTGACACTAGAATAAATTCCGGCCGCCGGATCGAAGACGGTATTTTTGTAGCGCTTAATGGCTTTCAGTTTGCCTTCCGTCGGCACATGCGGCATGATCACATTGCTCGTATCTTTCAACCGCACAAAAGTAGCGGCGCTATGATTCATTTCTAACGGTTGCATGATGCGTTGCTCAATAAAATCCTGCCAGCTGATGCCGCTCGCACGATGCAATACTTCACCAGCAACAATATAGAGCAGGTTGTCGTAATCGTATTTGGAGCGGAAAGCGGATACGGGTTTCAGATACTGCAAATTAGTGATAATGTCTTCAGTAGTAAAATTATTCCCGTCAGGCCAGATCATCAGGTCGCCAGCGCCGAGTCCAAGTCCGCTTCGGTGCGTCAGCAAATCGCGAATCGTAAACTCTTTCGTGACATACTCATTATACATCTTAAACTCTGGAATATACTGCGTGACCTTATCGTCCCATTTGATTTTTCCTTCATCAACCAAAATTGCTAAAGCGGCAGTGGTAAAGGCTTTGCTGTTAGAGGCGATTCCAAATAAGGTATTCTCATCAACTTTCTGTTTGGTCAGGATCGATTTGATGCCGTATCCTTTCGAATGGACGACTTGGCCATCTTTAACCACAGCTACCGCAATTCCGGGAACGTTAAAAGCGGTCAAGGTTTTTTCGACCAAAGCATCGATTTGTGCCGAAGAAAGTTGTGCCATCGCTTGAAAATGAACGGCTAGAAGCAGCAAGAGAATGAGGTGTTTTTTCATAAGTTTTTAATTAAAATTTCGTTGCCTTTTGGCTTCAAATATTAAAATAGCAGCTGCCACCGAAACGTTCATCGAATCGATTTCACCTTGCATCGGGATAATGATATTTTGGGTGGCATTGTCACGCCATTCCTGAGTTAGTCC
>JBBRXW010000334.1:0-2632 GCA_038238295.1 Flavobacteriales bacterium
CTACCCGGCACAGTGTTTTATGAAAAAGTAAAAGACGACCTCAAGCTAAAAGCAAACTGGGAAGATTCAGATGATTTTGAAATGATGTTCAAAGGCACGTATAAATCGAACTACTATCGAAAATTGCAGCGGTTCGTGCACAAAGAATACCGAAAAAAACAAGGGGTAATCAACCTCCAACAGTTGGTAAAGAATCCTTTTGATGTCTCATTTGCTAAGGTACTGTCTGTACTTAAACTTGGCTATTATTTCCCCAGTGCTTTTGCTGATCAACTGGATTTAAAAAGACTGGAGAAAAATGGAAACTGATTTACTTCACAACATTTCTAACGGTTTTTCTTCTGTTTATGAAGAATACGAAGCTTTGAGCCGTGACAATTTTATTGATATTGCCCGAAGAACCATCATTAGAAAGCATGTGAATAAATTTTTAAAACCACAGGATTCTATTCTTGAAATCAATGCTGGAAGTGGAATTGATGCCGTTTATTTTGCCAAAAAAGGCCATTCAGTTCTGGCGACAGATATAGCAGTAGCTTCTAAAATACATATTGAAAATAAAATCCGTCAATCGGGATTGACTAACCTCAGCTTTCAGCAATGTTCTTTTTCAAACCTTGAAAATCTTGATGGAAATTTTAATTGCATCTTCTCTAATTTCGGAGGATTGAATTGTACCGATGATTTGCGAAGCGTATTTTCCGGTTTCGAAAAATTGTTACCTTCCGGCGGTTTTGTCTCCTTAGTCATTATGCCGAAATGCTATCCGTGGGAAATGCTGACGTACTTCAAAGGAAATAAAAATGCTTTTCGCAGATTCGAAAAAGACACTGTTTTGGCGACAGTTGGCGGTGCTGAAATCAATACCTATTATCATTCTCCAAAGAAAATAAAAGCAGCAATCGGGAAAAATTTCAAACACATACAAACTAGAAATATCGGCACATTTTATCCATCGGCACATTTTACTTCATTTCAGAAACACCAAGCATTACTTTCTAAATTAATTCGATTTGATGACTGGATGAATCAATTTTTATTAATGCCAAAAGGTGTCGGCGATTATTATATTATTACTTTCAAAAAAAAATAGTCATGGGTATCACCTATTATAGTCCTCCCAATAATCATTTTACTGATCTTTATATTTCCCTGAGAAAAAAAGAACATCGATTGTACTCGGAAGAACAGATTAAACAGTTACCTGATATATCAAATAAACATTCGTGTCATACAGAATGGCGGTTGCGAAAGAAATCTGCCGGGCGGTTTGTAACTTATTTAAAAAGTAAAAACACGCCTTTAAAGGTTCTCGATATTGGTTGCGGCAATGGTTGGTTTTCAAATTTGATGAGTTGTATTGAAAAAACGGAAGTTGTTGGATTGGATATCAATTCGACCGAACTCGAACAAGCCGATAGCATCTTCAAAAGAGCAAACCTGAAATTTGCCTGCGCCGATTTGTATCAAAAAACCGGACTAAACGAACTGAAGTTTGATATCATCGTATTCAATAGTTGCCTACAATATTTTCCAAACCCGAAACTATTATTTCAGCATCTTGCACTACTTTTAACGGAACATGGCGAAATTCATGTCCTCGACAGTCCATTTTATCAAACCGATGCAATCGAAAATGCTCGACTGCGTACCAAAACCTATTATACTAATTTGGGATTTCCGGAAATGGTACCACACTATTTTCATCATCAACTAGATTTCAAGCATACTGCTCTTTATAAACCAGCTTCAGGATTATTGAAATACCTGTACAAGGACAGTCCGTTTTACTGGATTAAAATCGAAACGTCTTGAGCAGCACTTCCAAATATATCCTTTCACTGACCCTTGTTTATTTTATCCTAAGCTTGGTCGGAATACTGCATCACGAATTTTTTATTGATGAAGCACATCATTGGTTGTTGGCAAGAGATAGTGCATCAATCGCTGATTTAATCAAAAATACCCGCATCGAAGGGCATCCGTTGTTATGGAGTTTACTGCTTTATGGCATTTCACGATTCACATCCAATCCTTTCTGGATGCAATTGCTACATATTTTGATTTCTACTTCCGTTGTGTATTTATTTTTGCTAAAAGCGCCCTTTTCGAAAATCTTCAAAACTTTTTTCATCTTCGGTTATTTCATCATTTTCGAATACAATCTAATTAGCAGGAATTATATTTTGGGAGTGCTCTTTTTGTTTCTAGCATGCAGTATTTTCAAAGAACGCGAAAAGAAATTCATCCAACTTTGTTTCTTTCTGACACTAGCAGCCAATGTGCATTTAATATTTAGCATTGTTGCCTTTGCTTTATTCTTGACTTTATTACTCGAACGATTCGGTAACAAGAATTTATTAGACAAGCAATTTTTGTTGGGTTGTTTTATTTTCCTTGCCGGCGTTCTTATAGTTATCCTGCAAATTCAAAATACCAATTCCGGTTGGCTTTTAGATCCAATCAACAAATTGCCGTTGGGAGAACGGTTCATCAAAGGATACATTGCTTTTTTCAAAGGATTGATACCGATTCCCGATTTCCGAACACTTTATTTCTGGAACTCGAATTTCATTGTCGATGTCTGTCGCCCGGGTGCTGCCGTTTTGGCTGGATTGATGTATTTGGTTCC
>JBBRXW010000335.1:0-2630 GCA_038238295.1 Flavobacteriales bacterium
TCCTGCCCGCGGTTGTGCTGCTTCTCCATTAACAGATACATTTTTTGTATGCCGTAGAAAGCTGAACCATATTTTTCCTTATAGAACTCCAGCGGTTTTTTTAATCGCAAAAAGGCAATTCCGCATTCGTGTGTAATCTTATCGCTCATTGTAGTTGTGTTGCTATTGATAAAAAAAATGCCCCGATAAATCGAGGCATAAATTTATTATAATTCTATATCAAAATGTGTTAAGGATTTGAATTGTTTCAATCGGTTTTGAACTTCTTCGCTTGTCAATTGAAGCATTCGCTCCGTTCCAAATTTCTCTACGCAGAAGGACGCTAAATTCGAACCGTGTATAATCGCTTTCTTCATATTCTCGAAAGAGATGTTCTCGCTTTGGGTAATGAATCCTGCGAATCCGCCAGCAAAAGTATCTCCAGCTCCTGTCGGATCAAAAACTTCTTCTAAAGGCAATGCCGGTGCGAAGAAGATTTCTTTGTTGTGAAATAATAACGCGCCGTGTTCTCCTTTTTTAATCACTACATATTTTGGACCCAGCGTATGAATTTTTGCCGCAGCTTTCACTAAAGAATATTCTCCAGATAACTGTCGGGCTTCTTCATCATTGATTGTAATGACATCTACGCGTTTGATGACCTCTAATAATTCTGGCAAAGCACAATCCATCCAGAAATTCATCGTATCTAAGACGACTAGTTTTGGTTTTTTTGACATTTGATTCAAAACACTGCTCTGCACTAATGGATGCAAATTCCCCAACATGACCACATCTGAATCCTGAAAGTTAGCAGGGACCTTAGGTTGAAAATCCGCTAGTGTATTAAGTTCTGTTACGAGTGTATCACGTGAATTTAAATCGTTGTGGTATTTCCCGCTCCAGAAAAATGTTTTTCCACCTTTTACAATTTCAAGTCCCGAAACGTCAATATTTCTAGAAGTCAATAAATCAATATATTCCTGTGGAAAATCATCTCCAACAACCGAAACGATTGCTGATTTCAAATTGAAATGCGAAGCGGAAAGTCCAATATACGTTCCTGCGCCCCCTAAAATTTTATCTGTTTTTCCGAATGGAGTTTCAATAGCGTCGAAAGCAACCGTTCCAACAATCAATAATTTGTTCATTTGATGAGTTTAAATTAAGGTGCAAAGGTAGTCGATAAGTTTGAAAGTTACAAAGGGTCACAATGGCAAAGTTTTTATAAAAGCTTAGCGTCTTCTTTTTCATAAAAACTGTCGATAGAAAGCTGATTCCCAAGCGATGCCATGACTGCCAATTCATCACAGCGTTCGTTTTGTTTATGGTTATTGTGTCCTTTGATCCATTTGAAATTGACTTGATGTTGTCGGTATATTTTAAGAAAACGCATCCACAAATCGGGATTTTTCTTTCCGGTAAACCCTTTCTTTTCCCAACCAAAAACCCATTTTTTTTCAACAGCATCCACCACATACTTCGAGTCAGAAACAACCAGCACTTTCGTTTTCGGATTTTTTAATTTTTCTAATCCAACAATCACTGCCAGTAATTCCATACGGTTGTTGGTTGTCAGTCGAAAGCCTTCAAAAAATTCCTTTTGATAGGGTTGCCCGACCCATTCCATAACCACACCATAGCGACCTTTTCCAGGATTTACCTTTGCAGCACCATCGGTGTAAATATGTACTTGATGAGACATTTATTTCTTTATTAATTGGGTTTAAGAGTGTATGATTTGTTCGATTATTGAAGGGAAATGTTGCTGTTCAAGATCATGAATTTTAACTGCAATTTCTTCCGGGGTCTGGCAATCTTCAATCGATACCGTTTCCTGAAAAATAATGTTTCCTTCGTCATAATCTTCATTAACATAATGAATGGTAATGCCGGTCACAGTTTCTTTATTTTCAAATATCGAATTGTGCACGTTCATTCCGTACATTCCTTTTCCACCATATTTTGGAAGCAACGCTGGATGGATGTTGATGATTTTGCCCGGATAGGCTTCGATAATCGCGGCAGGAAACTTTAATAAAAATCCAGCCAAGACAATCATTTCGGGTTGTATTTCATTAAGTTTTTGCAGTACAACGCCGGATACTAGATCCTTTTTTGAGAAAATAAAAGTGGGAACCTCATATTTCGCAGCACGTTCTAAAACTTTTGCTTCCGGATTGTTCGAAAAAACGGCTGTGACCTTTGCGGTTTTCTTTTCATTGAAATATAAAATGATGTTTTCGGCGTTTGTTCCCGAACCCGACGCAAACAGTACAATGTTTTTCATTAACAGGTATATTATTCACCACAAAAAAAAGAATAATAAATGATAATTAATGGATTTACGATGCCTTTGTGAAATAATTTTTTTAAATTCGTGAGCACATTTATTAACTAAATCGTGGTTTTAAAATAAAGTTTTTTATTTTTGCCAACAAATTAAATTCTAAAATTAAAGATTATGTCAGACATTGCATCAAGAGTTAAAGCGATTATCGTAGACAAATTAGGCGTTGACGAAAACGAAGTGGTAACAGAAGCTAGCTTCACAAATGATTTAGGAGCAGATTCATTGGATACTGTTGAACTTATCATGGAATTCGAAAAAGAATTTGACATTCAGATTCCAGACGATCAAGCAGAAAACA
>JBBRXW010000336.1:0-2625 GCA_038238295.1 Flavobacteriales bacterium
AAAATGCTTTAACTAATACTATTGCCATCGAAATAGTGCATTCTGATTTATTTCAAAACCTTCACAAAAAAGCCTTCGACTATATTGTAATTAACCCACCCTATTATCCAAAACAACCGAGTTCTATCGCCGAAAAAGCGTGGTTCTGTGGCGAAAATTTTGAATATTTCGAAAAGCTGTTTCATCAACTTCCGAACTTCGTAACGCCAGAAAACAAGGTAATCATGATACTTTCCGAAGATTGTGAACTGCAAAAGATAAAAGCTATTGCATCCAAAAATGCGATCGCTTTCAATTTAATTTTTGAGAAAAAAGTGGTTGGAGAAACCAATTTTATTTTTCAATTGCAATTATAATTTTCGTGTCGATTCGCGTTGACGCAGTTCCGTTTTAATCACCGTTGTTTCAAAGCGATCTTCCTCGCCTTCTTTACTTTCGAGTCTTTTGATTAGCAAATTTGCGGCAGCTTCGCCGATTTCCGGTCCGTGCTGGCTGACAGTCGACAAACTCGGCGTCATTCGTCTTGACCAAACGCCGTCGGCAAAACCAATAATGCACAATTGCTCCGGGATTTTAAATCCGTTTTTCAGTCCCATTTTGTGTGCGGTAACGGAGGAATGTTCATCCAAAGCAAAAACGGCATCGAATTGCTGCTTTTCGAATAGAGTCCTGGCTTTGGCATCAAAATCAGTTTCGGAATCTGTTAATATAATGATGTCTTTATTCGCTTTAATGGCATTCATCTGTAATGCTTTCAGATATCCTTCGGCCCGCAATTTACCAACACTCAGATTATCGATCGTAGAAAACAATGCAATTTTTTTACACCCCAAACGGATCAAATGCTGGGTGGCGTTTTGTGCCGAATCAAAATCATCAACGATGACTTTATCACATTCAACTTTGTCTGAAGTCCTATCGAACATGACAATGGGCGTCCCGTCATTAATGATTTCATTAAAATGGTGGTACTCGCCCGACTTTTGCGCTTCTTCCGAAACCGACAGGATAAAGCCATCAATCGTTCCGTTGCTCAAAACCTCGAGCGTACTGACTTCCTTTTCGAGTGATTCATTCGAAATACAGGTAATCACATTATAGCCTTTGCCTTCCGCGACTTTCTCGATGCCGGTAAAAACTTTTGCGAAAAACGGATTCAGGATGTTCGGAATAATTACGCCAATCGTTTTGGTCTTGCGGTTTTTGAGGTTGAGTCCAATCACGTTCGGCTTATAATTCTTCAGCTTGGCATATTCCTGAATCTTGGTTTTGGTCTGTTCGCTGATTTCCGGACTGTCATTCAATGCTTTCGAAACAGTAGAAACCGAAACGTGCAATTCTTTGGCGATTTGTTTTAAAGTGGCTTTGGCTTTCATAAAACGATAGTTTGAATCGTAAAAATAAGAAAACAATCGCTATAAATCCCTGCGAAAACTAACGGGTATTCTTTTTCTAGGAGCTAATTCCCGCTATACGTTCCAATCTCGCTAAAAAAACGCGAGGATTTTCACTGCTATCGGGGCTAAAAAGGGAGCGGTTTTGGTCGGCTATCGGCTTCATTTCCAAAAAAATAAAAGCCTCGGAAAAAAACCATAAAATAATGGTTGAAAGGTATTTGGATTTAAAATTATTTAATGTACTTTTGCAACCCCTTTATTGGGGATGGAATGTTTAATTAAAATAATATTATGGACGCATTAAGCTACAAGACAATGTCTGCCAACAAAGCCACCGTAACGAAAGAGTGGATTGTTGTAGATGCTGACGGTCATAACTTAGGACGTCTTGCTTCAAAGGTCGCTATGATCTTGCGAGGTAAGTACAAGCCAAGTTATTCCCCGCACGTGGACTGTGGAGATAACGTAATTGTTATCAACTCAGAAAAAATTAACCTTACAGGTACAAAAATGGATGACAAAATTTACATGCGTCACACAGGGTATCCAGGAGGACAAAGAACTTTAACTGCTAAAGTATTGCAATCAAAAAATCCTGCATTACTAGTAGAAAAAGCGGTGAAAGGTATGTTGCCTAAAAACAAATTAGGAGCAGAACTTTTCAGAAATTTAAATGTTGTTGTAGGTTCAGAGCACAAACAAGGCGCTCAAAAACCTAAAACTGTTAACCTTAACGATCTTAAGTAATGGGAGTTATTCACAAAATCGGTAGAAGAAAAACCGCTGTTGCACGTGTTTACGTTTCAGAAGGAACGGGTAAAATCACGGTAAACAAAAAAGAATTCGCAACCTATTTCCCAACAGCTACTTTACAGTACAAAGTATTACAGCCAATGTCTATGACAGAGAACGTAAACAATTATGATGTAAAAGTAAATGTATACGGAGGTGGTTCAACAGGTCAAGCAGAAGCTGTTCGTATGGCTTTAGCAAGAGTAATGTGTGAAGTTGGCGAAGGAAACAGAGCTATCTTGAAACCAGAAGGTTTATTGACAAGAGATCCAAGAATGGTGGAGCGTAAAAAATTCGGACAGAAAAAAGCGCGTAAAAGATTCCAATTCTCTAAACGTTAATATTCTGTGCATCCTCACTACCGTTGCGTCTAACAGAGCGCAGCTGAAGTGTTTTTTTACAAATTAAAATTGAATTTAAAAACAAAGTTGTCGAT
>JBBRXW010000337.1:0-2615 GCA_038238295.1 Flavobacteriales bacterium
CCTTTAAAATTTACAGCGATAAAAAAACCCAAACAATCAACTGTTTGGGTTTTAAAATAAATGATTGATTTTTTTAAAAATAAATATACTTTACCATATCAGTAACCACGTCATTAGCGTCGGTCGAAGTCTCTGTTATCGGGAAATGGTTGTTGTCCGTATACGTATATGTTGTATGCGAAAGCACTTCTGAAAGCCCTAGCGTATTGGAATGTACCACTGAAGTAATGTTGTTCGTATAATTCAATGGTTCACCAGAATGGGCAAAAGAAATCTTTCCATATCCAAGAATATTTTTGAAAGGATTGTTATTGGCATCATACGTAAAAGTCTCTGTATCTACATTCGCCGGCATTATCACATTCGCTATAAATTGTGTTGCATTGATCAGGCCATCTTCACCTACTTCATCTTGAATCAATGTATCGCCATAGAATTCTTGGTAGGAGACCGTTCCGTCAGCATTATGAACATAAACTACTCTAGATCCGGAACTATCAGTATAATCGACCCAAGTAGAACTAACTAGATTGTTGCTAATATCATATACATAAGTGATTTCATCTGCTAATGTTGCGCCGTCCATTGTTGTTTCTTTTGTGATCAAATCCCCATTGTAGGTATAGGTTGTTACCAATCCGTCACTGCCTGTAGCGGTCACAATTTTTTTATCGAGATAGGTAAAATCTATGGTGGTTACATCTCCATGAGCATCTGTTTCAATCAGCTGTTTTACCAAAACATTTTCGGGTGCCGTTCCTGGAAGCGCATTTTCTGCTGGATTCGGAATACACGACCAAAACAAACCTATTGAAACGAACAATAAACAAAATATCTTTTTCATTATGTATCTTTTTGAAATTGAATTAATTTGCACAAATAAAATCAAAATAAGTCAGAAAAAAAAATAATTAACTCATGTCCCGGAGCGACTGACCACAGACGCAAAAAAAAAGCTATCGAATTTGGCAGCCCTCTGATTTTCCGAAATACAGTCGGCGGAGTTCTTGGGAACGACATATTCGCCGCCGCCATGGTTTACCGATTTATTTTGGGCATTGCTACAAGTAAAAATGATGCAACGTGAATAGATTGCTTTCATAGTTCCGTATTTTAAGATTACGTACCAATTTAACAAAATAAATCTACACTACAGCGCTATAAACCCTTCAATTTCAAAATGTTAGTTGATAAAATCGATGGCTTTCTCTAGAGCTTCCGAAATTCCTGAAATATTCTTTCCTCCGGCAGTTGCAAAGAACGGTTGGCCGCCACCGCCACCTTGAATGAATTTTCCTAATTCACGAACTACATTTCCGGCATTGAGGTTTTTCTCCGCCACCAATTCCTTCGAAATATAACACGTAAGCATCGGTTTGCCTTCTTCGGCGGTTGCCAAAACGAGAAAAATATTCTTTGCGGTAATTCCGATTTCATACGCCAAATCCTTAGCACTATTGGCATCAACATCAACCAATTTTGCTAAAAATTGAATGCCATTAATAGTTTGCAATTGCGGCACTAATTCAGAGGTCATATTTTTGACTTTGTCTTTCATCAATGCTTCCATCTGTTTGGTCAGACGGGCATTTTCATCCTGCAATGCCACGACCGCTTTGATCGTATCTTGAGGATTCTTTAATGTTTCTTTAATTTCTTGCAGTGCCTTTTCTTGTTGCATAAAAAAGTCGCGGACACCTTGGTTCGTGATGGCTTCAATTCTTCGGATTCCGGCAGCAACAGCCCCTTCGCTAATGATTTTGAAATACCAGATTTCAGCGGTATTCTTAACGTGGGTTCCACCGCAAAGTTCCATACTTTCTCCGAATTTGATCGCACGAACGGAATCGCCGTATTTTTCCCCGAACAATGCCATCGCACCTTCTTCAAGTGCTTGTTTGAACGGAATATTTCTTCTTTCCATCAATGGCAAATGTTCCTGAATTCGTGCATTGACGAAATCTTCCACCTGTTCTAATTCGGCATCGGTCACTTTTGCGAAATGCGAGAAATCGAAACGCAAATGATTGGGAGAAACCAGTGATCCTTTTTGCTCGACGTGTGTTCCTAAAACTAACCGCAATGCCTGGTGGAGCAAATGCGTCGCCGTGTGATTGCTTTGAGAATCGGAGCGAAGTGTCGCATCTACTTTTGCAATAAAATTGGCCTTGGTGTTTTCAGGAAGCTGTTTCGTAAAATGGAGAATCAGGTTGTTTTCTTTTTTGGTATCGATGATTGGAATGATTTCGTTGGCAGAAATTAATGTTCCTTTATCACCCACTTGACCGCCACCTTCGGGATAAAAAGGCGTGTTATCTAAAACGATTTGGTATAAAATTCCGTCTTTTTTACTATCGATTTTACGAATGCGAGTTATTTTGACTTCATTCTCCAATTGATCATAACCGACAAACGTTTCTACATTTCCTGGGATCAAAACGCTCCAATCTTCTGTCGAAACTTCAGACGCCGCACGTGATCGTGTTTTTTGTTGCAACATCGAAGCATCAAATTCGGCTTCGTTGAGTTCCATGTCTTTTTCTTTCAAAATCAACGCAGTCAAATCTTTTGGAAACCCGAACGTATCGTATAATTCGAAAGCTTTTACCCCAGAC
>JBBRXW010000338.1:0-2608 GCA_038238295.1 Flavobacteriales bacterium
GCCCTACAAAACTAAAGAAAATTAGTGGAATCTGCAAGAGATTGCTTGGTTCCTCTCGATGATAAACAAAATAACCCGAAAACTTGAGGGAATTTTCGGGTTACTCGCAACTAATTTGGGTTAGTTAATCGACGTTATCATGCAAGAAGGAGTTGTTAGAACGCAACTGGATGTCGTCGTTGCTATCGGTTCCTAGAGACGTACGCGATTTATTGTTATCGGCAGGATTGGTCGAAATATCTATACCCGATCGCTTGTAAGCCGGTTCCTTTTCGAATTCATCCATACGCGATGGATTGTTGTGGAATTTGTAATTGAACTCTTTTAGTTTTCTTCGTCTTTCGTCGGCGCGGAATTTTAACGAGTCCTCGATAGACATTTCCATTGGGGAAACATCTTCGAAAGCGGAAGAGAAATTAGAAACTTCTGCTATCTTTTTTACAGTGATGTTTAATTCTTCTGCAATAGGTTCTGCCGCGATGTTCTCTAATGGTTTCGAGTTTAATAATTCATTCTCGACTTCCATATATTCTTCGAGAGAATATTTGATGATGCCGTTATCGCTGAGTTCGGTCACCGGAATCATCTCTACTGGCTCATTGACCGTGATATTTTTGGTTTCATTCGTCAGTTCGAAAAGGATTTTATTTTCATCGATTTCTGCCTGTTGTTTGGTTGCGCTCTGTGCTTCGCCCCGGGTTGCAATCGGCAAATCGAAAGAGAAAGTAACTTGCTCTTCTTTTACTATCGTATGATCTACTACTTTAATTTCCTTTGCATCTGTCACTTTAGGGGTTGACACGGTAAAGTCGAAGTTATGTTCCGGAGAAACGATTTCGAAAGTCACGTCTAAACTTTTGATGAATTCGGTCATGACAATCAATTCGTTACTATTGATGATTACCGGCTCTTCTACAGCAAGAATTTCTTCTACTTCTTCAACGGTTGGAGCATTCGGCGCCTCATCTTCGATCAATTCGAATACTATCTTTTCTTCGGTGGAAGCCACTGGTGTTGTGATTTCGATTTCTGCCTCAGTATCCATTTGAAAAGCCGCGATTGTTTTGTTGGTCAAATCGCGCTCTAATTTATGTTCACCATCTAAAGAATGGATAATCTTTTTTGGTTCGGTATTGACGATTTCATTTTGCTGTTCAACGTTAAAACCCGTGGCAATAATAGTAACAGCGATAGAATCTCCAAGAGAATCATCTTCACCAACTCCCATAATGATATTGGCATTAAAGCCTGCTTCGGTTTGGATATGGTCGTTGATTTCTCCGATTTCATCAATCGTAATTTCATGAGATCCGGAAACGATAAGCAACAATACGTTTTTGGCTCCAGTGATTTTGTTGTCGTTCAAAAGCGGCGAATCCAAAGCGGCAATGATGGCTTCTTTGGCACGATTGTCACCTATAGCAGTAGCCGATCCCATAATCGCTGTACCGCTGTTCGACAATACCGTTTTCGCATCTTTTAAATCGATGTTTTGTGTGTAGTGGTGTGTGATGACTTCGGCAATACCACGGGAAGCGGTCGCCAAAACTTCATCAGCTTTAGAGAAACCCGCTTTAAAGCCAAGATTTCCATACACTTCTCTCAATTTGTTGTTGTTGATGACAATCAAAGAATCGACCTGTTTTCTCAATCTTTCCACACCTAATAACGCCTGATCTTGACGTACTTTCCCTTCAAACTGAAAAGGAATAGTCACGATTCCAACGGTAAGGATATCTCTTTCTTTGGCCAATTGTGCGATAACCGGAGCGGCTCCTGTTCCTGTTCCACCACCCATACCTGCCGTGATGAATACCATTTTTGTGTTCGAATCCAACATCTTCTCGATATCGGCGATGCTTTCGATGGCAGATTGTTGTCCAACTTCAGGGTTAGCGCCAGCGCCAAGTCCTTCGGTCAAATGCATCCCCAACTGAATTTTATTCGGAACTGAGCTGTTTTGCAAAGCCTGTGAATCGGTGTTGCAGACGATAAAATCTACCCCTTTGATACCTTGCTTGAACATGTGATTGATGGCATTGCTTCCTCCGCCACCTACTCCAATTACTTTAATTACATTGGATTGATTTTTTGGTAAATCAAACGAAATGTTTCCAAAATCTGAGTTGCTTGTCATACTTTTTGGTTTTTGATATTCTTATTCTATTTTGTTAGGTTGGGGCCTTTATTCTGCGTTATCTAAAAATTCTTTGATCTTGTCGACATACTTGTCGAAGAAAGAACGTCTTATTTTAGTTTCGGTCGATTCCGGTCTGTAGCTCATTTCGGCTACTTCTACCTTAACTTCCTCTTCTATTTTTTCAAAAGTCGGTTCTTCGATCGCTTTTGGAATGTCGAACGGTTCGAAAGTGCGTTCTTGCTTTGGATTCGCTTTTTCCGGAACTACTGTTGTTTCGAATCGAACAGCGCTTTGGGTTTTGTTTTCAATGCTGTTCATCACCAATCCGACTGCTGTTGCATATAATGGACTGGAGATTTCTTCATCGGAATTCCCGGCTAAATGCTCGTTCGGATAACCGATTCTGGTATCCATTCCGGTGATGTATTCCACCAATTGTTTGATGTGCTTTAAATTCGCGCCGCCACC
>JBBRXW010000339.1:0-2595 GCA_038238295.1 Flavobacteriales bacterium
AAAAAAATCAAACCCGAAATCCCAATGGTAATGATTTCCGGTCATGGCGACATGGAAACTGCCATCAATGCCATGCGTCTCGGCGCATTCGATTATATATCCAAACCGCCCGATCTCAATCGACTTTTAAATACCGTCCGCAACGCACTCGATAAAAAGCAACTGGTAGTAGAGAATAAAATCCTAAAGAAAATCGTCAGCAAGAATTACGAAATGGTAGGCGAAAGCGAACCAATCAACCATATCAAACTGATGATCGAAAAGGTAGCGCCAACCGATGCCCGTGTTCTGATTACCGGCCCAAACGGAACAGGAAAGGAACTCGTCGCACACCAGTTGCATGAAAAAAGCGAACGCGCCAATTTTCCTATGATTGAAGTGAATTGTGCCGCAATTCCAAGTGAACTAATAGAAAGTGAATTGTTCGGCCACGTCAAAGGCGCCTTTACATCCGCAGTTAGAGACCGCGCCGGAAAATTTGAAGCTGCCGATGGTGGAACCATTTTCCTAGACGAGATTGGCGACATGAGTTTGGCCGCGCAAGCCAAAGTATTGCGTGCCTTGCAAGAAAGCTTGATTCAAAGAGTTGGCGCTGATAAAGATATTAAAGTCGATGTACGTGTCGTGGCCGCCACCAACAAAGATTTAAAAAAAGAAATCGCTGAAGGCCGTTTCCGCGAAGATTTATACCATCGCTTGGCAGTAATCCTAATTAAGGTTCCGGCACTCAACGAAAGACGTGATGACATTCCATTATTAATTGAATATTTCACCGAAAAAATCGCTTCCGAACAAGGAACGGTTCCGAAATCTTTTTCTCGCCAAGCCATCACATTATTGCAGGAATACGATTGGACAGGTAATATCCGGGAACTCCGTAACGTGGTGGAAAGGTTGATTATTCTCGGCGGCGTTGAAATATCAGAAACCGACGTCAAGCTTTTCGCTAGTAAATAAATTGTTGTCGCCCTCATCAAAATCCAAGGGCCAGCGACAACTGATAACCAAAAAATGAAACTAAAAAAACTTAACGAAAATCTTCAACAAGCACTTATCGAAAACGGGCTGACCGAAGCGAATATATTGCAGCAGGAAACCTTCTCGACTTTAAAAAGTGGTGCTGATTGCGTGATTATTTCACCGGAACAAACCGGGAAATCAACGACCATAGTTCTAAATGTGATTCAACAATTGGGGACTGAAGGAGAAGAATCGCCGCGCGCACTCATTATCGTTGAAGACAAAGCCAAAGTGTTGGAAATGGAAGCACTTTTTGATACACTTGGAAAATACAATGAGCTTAGAGTTTATGGCGTGCACGACAAAGGCGACATGGAATATGATAAGAATTATATTTCCACCGGAATCGATGTGCTGATTGGAACACCCAACAAATTGAGCGAAATGTTCACGACTGCGGGCTATAATGTCAACCGGCTGAAACTATTTATTCTAGATGATGCCGAGCCGATTTTAAAACTGCGGCACGAAACGAAAATCATGCGGATTTCAAACAGCATCAACAAAACACAGCGCTTGATTTTCACGGATACGCTTTCCGAACGTATCGAAATACTAGCAGAAAAAATGCTCGTCGAGCCGTATTGGTTCGATATGGAAGGCGATGAAACAGAAGAATAATTTAAACACACCACTATCATGGGATTAATAAAAATATTTTCCGGAAGCGAAATCCTCGCTATGGGATTGAAAAGAAAACTCGACGAAATTGCCATCGAAACCGTACTCCGAAACAACAACCAAGCGAACGTGATTCCAAGCATTGATACCAACAAAGCGGTAGAATTGTTCATTCAGGAAATCGATTTTGGAAAAGCAAATCCAGTGATCGAGGAATTCCGCTTAAACATTTAAGAGTCGTTCCCAATAAATTTTTTGCAAACATTCATAATCATTTTATGGAGTTTTTTTATTGGAATACATCCAACAATCCAACTATCTTTGCACCTTCAAAAAAACCGACAATCCAATGATTACAGTCAATGATATCTCCGTGCAATTTGGCGGAACTTCTTTATTTAGCGACGTTTCTTTTGCCATCAATGAAAACGATAAGATTGCCCTAATGGGAAAAAACGGCGCCGGAAAATCGACGCTTTTAAAAATCATCGCCGGTGAAAGCAAACCTTCAACGGGAAATATTTCGGCGCCGAAAGAAGCCGTGATTGCGTATTTACCGCAGCATTTGCTGACGAAAGATTCCGCGACGGTGGTCGAAGAAGCGTCGAAAGCATTTGGTTCGATTTTTAAAATGAAAGCAGAAATTGATGCGATCAATGAGCAATTAACGATTCGCACCGATTATGAAAGTGATGAATACATGAAGCTAATTGAGCGCGTTTCGGATTTGAGCGAGAAATTCTACGCGATAGAGGAAGTCAATTATGAAGCCGAAGTCGAGAAGATTTTGATAGGTTTAGGATTCGTTCGCGAAGATTTTACACGCCAGACTTCCGAGTTTTCGGGCGGTTGGAGAATGCGAATCGAACTCGCAAAAATCCTGTTGCAAAAACCCGACTTGATTTTATTGGATGAGCCGACGAACCACATGGATATCGAAAGTATCCAATGGTT
>JBBRXW010000340.1:0-2592 GCA_038238295.1 Flavobacteriales bacterium
CTCGTGCCACGCCCAAGATGGAACACAGAAAATATCGCGCTCCTTCCAATCGAAACGGGTGCCATCGATAATGCTATAGCCTTTGCCTTTCGCACATTGGTAGACAAACGAACCGGTGTGTTTGTGGGCTTTCGTATGTTCACCCGCGCGCAACAACTGTATCGAAGCGCCCATCGTTTGCATCACAGCGCCGCCCGTTACCGGATTGGTATAGTGCATAATAATAGCATCGAAAGGATTGCCATCATTGACTTTAGCTGCTTCTAATAATGCCGGATAAACGAGTTTCCACGAATATTTGAATAAGGGCGAATACGGTTTATCCCAAGTGATATCTGGTGAAATTAAACCCGAAGCACTGAATGATAACGGCAAATGATTGACCGGCGCCACGAGTGGTTGCTTACCATCGTACACCGCATAATCATTGGCTTCTAGCGCATTGACTAAAGGAATATCAAGGCCATCTTGCCAGATGCAGGTTTTGCCGTCGGCTTCAACGCCGTGTTCGTGCCAGGTGGAGTTGGGTGTTATCACAAAATCATTGACTTCGAGTGTAATTTTATTGCCATCGACAACGGTGTAGCCTTTATCACCTTCCATAATAAATCGCAATGCGGAAGCTTTGTGGCGGTGTGCCGATGTGCTTTCTCCGGGGCGCGTGACCTGAATTCCGGTATAAAGCCAACCCACAACAGCACTGACATCTTTGCGTTTGTCATTGACTAAATACACGACGCGGCGTCCGGCTTTTTCGGGCGTCACCAATTCGGATGATTTGAGAACGAGACGACGCAAATCTTCGTATTTCCAAAGCATTGGAATAGAAGAGGAGCGGGGTTCCCATGGTTCGATGTCGTTGGCCACCGTCCATAAGGCGCCGGCACCGAGCGCTTCGAGTTCTTTATAATACGCTTCGAGTTCGGGAGTGTCCTGAACACGGGCGCGGCCTATGACGTCGTCGGAATGTTTTGCTTCCATAGTTGTATTTTAAACCAAATTAGACTTCTGTTTTTTTGACTAAATAGAAACATAGATTTCTTTATTAAAATCTAAAACATTTCTATTGGTAGCCCTCTATTTTTTATTGAACTCCTCGTGAGTATCGATAAACGTAATGTTTCGCGTTGGCGCGGTATTGACCCTTAGATCGAAAATATCAAATCGATTGTAATGCCCGAGAATGTCGTGCATTTGTTTCGGCTGTATGCATTTCTCGAGATCGATGTCGGCGTACACCATCCCCTCGTCATCGATTAATGGTTCGCCAATGACCGCTCCATTCGGACCGATGAATCCAGAGAAAGCAGAATTCTTTCGGGTTAATAATTCTTCGACATTCGGAACATCCGGTTTTAAGGCTTCCATGATTTCTTTGGAGATGGTCGAGCACGATACCATTGTAAATAATTTTCCTTCAAACGAATGTGCGGCTGCCCGAATCTTTATCGCTTCTGCCATGTTGTAATCTGGCGGCGCTACCGGTAATGAAATATAATTGGCCACGTGAATCAGTTCACCTTGTGCTAATAGTGTGAATCGCGCCAACGTATTGGTGTTTTCGCCGCAGGCTAATGTTCCGATTGGACCGATTTCGGTTTTGTAGACTTTGAGCGATGAGCCGTCGCCAGAAGTCCAGGTTAGTTTTTCCGCCCAAGTTGGCACCAGTTTCCGGTGTTTTCCAATGATATTACCGTGATTGTCGATGATCAGATTGGTGTTGTAGATGGCGCCGTAACTGTTGCCACGTTCGTTGATTCCGATGACGATATGAATGTTATGCTCTTTTGCGGCTTGGCAAATCCTATTGATCTCTGGACTAGGAACCGCAACGGAGTTTTTATACAACGCTTCGTACCATTTGCTTCCCTGAACGGGTGTCATGATCCAATTCCAGTACGGATAGCCGGCAATGAAGACTTCAGGAAACGCGATCAATTGCGCGCCATTGGCGCTGGCTTCTTTGATAAAAGAAAGGGCTTTATCGATGGTTTTATTTACATCGAGAAAAACGGGTGACGTTTGAACGGTGGCGGCTTTGAATTTTGGAAACTCCATTGTATTATTTTGATGATGTCTAGCGATGAGGCTTCGTGTGACAAGGGATTTTAAATATTAGTTACTCGATGATGAATTTTTGAATTTTGATTTTCATTGCTTCTGAAAACGGTTCGGCTTTGATATCATTGCGGTTTTCGTTGAAAGCGACATTGACTAATGTAACTTCTCCCGACAAAGTTGTTGTTCCTTCTTCATCTTCGAATTGGAAGCCACATAAAACAGAAGCAAAGCCTATATTTATGACCCAGAGTTTTTTCGTCAGTACTTGTCCAAGGCGTGCGGGGTTTTTAAACTGAACTTTTAAATCAACGGTTGGAATACCATTGGTTTCGTGCATTTTATGAAATGGACTATCGAGGGCTTCCTCGAACCAGTCTTCAACCAAATCATTGAGCATTTCCAGAAATCTGGGATAGAACACAATGCCGGCATAATCGACATGTTTGAAACGGATCTTTTCGGTTTTTAAAAACGGTTGATTCATAGTAACGTTATATATTTTAGCCCCGATAGCAGCCGGTATCCTCGTAA
>JBBRXW010000341.1:0-2588 GCA_038238295.1 Flavobacteriales bacterium
GGATAAGAAATGACAAATAAAAAAAGATATACCCGACAAATGGCGTTACCTGAAATTGGAATTTCGGGACAGGAAAAACTGGCCAATGCCAAAGTTTTGATCATTGGTGCCGGTGGTTTGGGTTGCCCGGTGTTGCAGAATTTAGCTGCTGCGGGAGTCGGTTGCATCGGAATTGTCGATGGCGATGTTGTCGAAGAAACGAACCTACACCGACAACATTTATATACGGTAAAGGATTGTGGAAAAAGTAAAGCAGTGGTTGCCGTTGCCGTTGTTTCTAAACAGAATCCCGACATAAAAGTAAAAGCGTATTCGTATCATTTTACCGCCGTGAATGCTTTAGAAATCACCAACGAGTATCAATTGATAGTCGATTGCACTGATACAATCGCCACACGTTATTTAATTAATGATGTCGCGCTTGCAAAAAGAATCCCGATGGTCTATGCATCCATCCATAAATTTGAAGGACAGCTTTCAGTGTTCAATTATAAAAATGGGCCAAGCTATCGTTGCTTATTCCCTGAACCTGAAAAACCAATATTGATTTCCAATTGCAATGATGTTGGGGTTTTGGGAGTGGTAGCCAATACATTAGGCACATTACAGGCGACCGAAGTCTTGAAAATCGTTTTGGAAATTGGTGAAATACTGTCTGGAAAATTATTACTTTATAACGGATTGCATCACACCATGCAAACCATCAATTTCAAAAAGAATCCTATTCAAATTCAAATAGGAATGCAAAAGAGTCTTTCGATTTCCAACGCTAAAGAAGCTCGAACCATCAATGCTGCTAACTTTTTTGAAGAAGTGAATAACGCCAAAAATTGCGTCATTGATTTGAGGGAAACCTACGAAGAACCACGATTGAATTCACCGAACATTCATAGTATTCCTTTGGCATTACTGGATGACTTCATAAAAGGCATCAACAAAAATCAAAAAATAATTCTATTTTGCCAACGCGGAAATACCAGTTTACTAGCAGCAAACTATTTAATAGATAATGGATTTCAACATATTTTTCATTTGCAAAACGGCATCGAAGCCTTTCAAGAAATGAATACCAACAAAACATAAATGCAGGAAAGAAAAATATACAGTCAAAGGGTTTGGATCGCTAATGAATTGCAAGCCGCTACGGTAAGTTTCGATGGTGGAAAAATAACTGCCATTCATTTTGAAAAAGAAAAGAATGCAGAAGATTTCGGCAATGCAGTCATCATGCCTGGCGTAATCGATTTGCATGTACATATCAACGAACCCGGTAGAACGGAATGGGAAGGTTTTGAAACCGCTACACAAGCGGCAGCGGCAGGAGGGACGACGACCATTATCGATATGCCGTTGAATGCGAGTCCAGTGACGACTACCTTAGACGCGTTGCAACAAAAATTAGAAGCATCGAAAGGAAAGCTCCACGTAAACGTTGGTTTTCATGCCGGTTTGATTCCCGGAAATGTTTCACATTTAGAATCGTTGATGCAAGCGGGAGTAGTTGGAGTCAAGTGTTTTCTGACGCATTCTGGAATCGATGAATTCCCGAATGTGACCGAAAAAGATTTGGATGAAGCGATGCCGATTATCGCCAAATATAACTTGCCATTATTAGTACATTGTGAATTATACGATACGGAAGTCGATGTTGATTTTGAAAATCATCCAACGAGCTATCAGCATTATTTAGCCAGCCGCCCGAAAAAATGGGAAAATGATGCCATCGATTTGATGATTCGAATGTGCCGCAAACATCAATGCGCGGTGCATATCGTTCACGTCGCATCGGCGGAAGCTTTACCGCAGATTGCTGCCGCGAAAGCAGAAGGGTTACCGATTACCGCAGAAACCTGCACGCAGTATATTTATTTCAATGCGGAGACGATTCCGGACGCAAATTGTCTTTATAAATGTGCGCCGCCAATTCGCGAAAAAGCCAATAACGACCAATTAAAACAAGCATTTGTAACCGGTATTTTAGATTTTATCACAACCGATCATTCGCCGGCGCCGCCAAATATTAAAGAAATCGAAACGGGCAATTTGAAAAATGCTTGGGGCGGAATTGCTGGAATACAATTCTTACTAACGGCTTCCTGGACGGCATTGAAAGACATCATGAAACTCGAACAATTTATTCCTTTAGTCACTTCGAAACCGGCCGCATTTATCAAGGCCAATACGAAAGGAACTATCACAATAGGAAACGACGCTGATCTTGTCATTTGGAATCCAGAAGAAACTCAATTTGTAAAAGCGGATGACATTTTTTTCAGATATAAAATAAGTCCATATATTGCGCAAAACTTAAACGGCACCGTTATCGAAACCATCGTAAATGGTGCTACAGTATTCAAAAATAAATCAATTCAAAATAAAAATAAAGGACAATGGCTTTTGAAAAAGTAAAAGAAATAATCAAAGAATCACCGGCCTATACCCAGTTAACAGATTTGGCTGCCGAACGTTTGGGCGGTAAAGTGCTGTTGGCGACGGATGATTTTTTTGCTGAAAAAGAAAACCTGATTGCACCGACACGCGGTATTTTCATCACGGATAAATATACCGAACGGGGCAAATGGATGGAC
>JBBRXW010000342.1:0-2577 GCA_038238295.1 Flavobacteriales bacterium
ACCTAAGGTTACTTTTACCGCGTTGGCCAATGCATCGACGCCACGTTTTAATCCGTCGCGTGCTTCAATATCAAATTTTATATGTTTTGCCATTTTGTTTTTATTTGGTTTTTGAATGTTTTATTTGGATTATATAACCGCTAAAATGTCGTCCTCACGCATCATCAGGTAGTCTTTACCGTCTAATTTCAATTCCGTTCCGGCATATTTCCCATAAAGAACGGTATCTCCAATTTTTACAGTCATTGCGTGGTCTTTTGTTCCATTGCCAACTGCCACAACGGTTCCTTTTTGAGGTTTCTCTTTTGCGGTGTCAGGAATAAAAATCCCAGAAGCGGTTTGAGTTTCTGCAGCTACAGGTTCGATGAGAACGCGGTCTGAGAGCGGTTTGATTTTTAAAGCCATAATAAATATCTTTTTTTTGATGTTAGTATTTTGTTGCTGCTGCGCCTTTCAGAAATTATGCCGATGGGCAAAAACTGCCAATTTTGCTTAAAAAAAATGCCAGCATTGACAAGCTGGCATTAGATTTTTATTACAATAGAAAATTATTTTGCTGCTGGTGCAGGCACTGTAGTAGCTGGAGTAGTTGCTGCTGGTGCTTCCGTTTTCGCTGCCGCCGGAGCAGAAGTTACTGGAGTTGCTGTTTTAGGCGCTGCAGTTTCTGTTTTGTCGATAATTTTTGAATCGTTATCGCTTAGAGATCCTGAGAAACTCAAGCTTGATAGCATGATTAATACAATCAAGATAGTTGCCAAGGTCCAGGTGCTTTTATCTAAAAAGTCGGTCGTTTTCTGAACTCCGCCAATCATTTGGGAACCGCCTAATGTAGAAGATAAACCGCCGCCTTTAGGATTTTGTACCATAATTACGATGATCAATAGAAAACAAACTATTGTGATTAAAACTAAAAAAATCGAAAATGTGCTCATTGTTATTTATTATTTTGTTGTAAATTCTTTATATCTAAAATTCGGTCTGCAAAGAAACTACTTTTTTCCGGATATTTCAAAATTAATATTTCATAGGCCTGAATTGCTTTCTGATATTTTTTTTGCTCGAGATAAACCCGCGCCAAAGTCTCGGTCATTAGAGAAGAATTGTCGGCATGACTGGGCTCATAAAACTGCGTCGGAAGTGCTGCGTCTTTTTTTATCTGCGGAATTTTTGGATTGGTTTCGATGAATTTGTCAATCAGAACGTTTTTTTTTTGCTTCTCGAAATTGACTTCTGAAGTAAATGCTGTAGCGGCCGGTTCATCGCGTTCGATAGGTTTTATCTTAGACAACTGCAGCCATTCCTGAAACGAATGTCTTTCTGTTAATGAAAAGGCGAGCGGTTTGCCGAGTTCTAATTTCTCTTCGACCGTTTCTTTCGGAACCATTTCAGTGGCAGTTTCGGCGGGAATTTCAATTACGTCTTCGATGATCGTTGCGACTTCTTCTTCGACTTGCACCTGATCCGGAGCGGCTTCTTTTATCGAAGTCAAAAGCGATTGTTCTATAGTGTTTTCACGAACTTCCAATTTGGGTGCGTCGGAAAGGATTTCACTTTCCGAAACTTTAATCTCTAAAATCTCCGCTACTTTCTGATCGTATAATCCTTTTTGAATGGCGGTAAAAGTATCCGAAGTGATAAAATCGAATAAGACACTTCTGTCAGTGGTATGTGCTGCAGCAATTTTTAATGCATAATTGTATTTGAAACTATTCTGGTTATACAACCCTTTCAGATATAACGCACGAGCACTTTGAAAATAAGGAAATTCCTGTACAATCTTCTCCAATGCCTCGGTCTGCTTATCATTGACAGCATCGGGCTTATTGATCAGGTACGTATATTTACTGACGTTCATAGCGATTCAAATCGTTTATTGAATTTTGAAGAAAGCGAAAGGCAAAGTAACAAAATTTTGAATTACCATTTTGCAAGAGATTCATTAAAAATATCCTGTGTAATCCGTTCAAAAATTTCATCGAGCGCGGCGGTTAACTTCGAACCTACCAATTGGTCTGTCCCGGTGTAATCATAGTAGAAACTGAATCGTTTTTCGAAAGAATCAGTGTCTTTATTTTTATTAGCAAAACGCACATTGACGGAAATGGTCAAGCGGTTTTGCAGTGCGCGCTGATCGGCAGTGGCAGTAATTGGAGTAATTCGGTAATCAACGATTTCACCTTCATACAAAAGGTCGCCATTATTACTGGTGAGATTGAGGCTGGTTTGGTCTTGGATTAAATTCTGAAGCCGCTGCGTAAAAATTCTTTCAATTCCAGGTTCGACCAAAGGCGCATTATTCTGAAAATAATTGACCTGAAACGTTTTGGCGTCGATTTTCCCCGTTCCGGTAAAGTTGTAGACCGAG
The DNA here is from genome assembly GCA_038238295.1 of Flavobacteriales bacterium. Classification (GTDB taxonomy): domain Bacteria; phylum Bacteroidota; class Bacteroidia; order Flavobacteriales; family Flavobacteriaceae; genus Flavobacterium. The sequence continues at coordinate 2,366 of JBBRXW010000342.1, forward strand.
CAGCTATTCATGCTGAAAGCGATGAGTAAAAGTAAAAGAGAATTCAGGTATTTCATTTCGATACTAAAAGAATGCGAATGTAATTCATTATTTTGAATTATGGAATAACATCTCCTTGGTAATAGTATAACATATACAATGTGGAAGCTTCAAAAGCACCAAGGTAATACCCGTTTACGATGACACGTGCAGGCAAGAGATTGGCGTTGTAT
>JBBRXW010000343.1:0-2563 GCA_038238295.1 Flavobacteriales bacterium
ACAATAATATACTAACAATAGAATGTTGAAAATATTTGAGGGCTGTTCTTGTATATGTAAAAGTCATTACAATAGTTTTTATTGCAATTTTATGATTTAATGGCTTTTATAGGTAAAGGGTTAGTAATACTATCATCAATAAAATAGTGTATTTTGATAAAATAATTTCAATTTTTTAGTACTCCATTCGTACAATAGCTAATGATTTATTTTTTTATTTTTATTTTTGAAACCATTTTTAATTATGTAAATTGTAATGGTAATTAAGAAGGAGAAAGAATGAAAAATTTAATTATAATTCGCCATGCCAAATCAAGCTGGGACGCACCGTTAAATGATGTCGACCGGCCATTAGACCACCGAGGGATTAAAGACGCCCATCTTGTGTCGGCGAAATCGACAACGTACCTTCCCGGAAAATTTCAGATTTTTAGCAGCTTTGCCAAACGGGCTAGTGAAACGGCAATGATTTTTGCTCAGAATTTTTCGTACCCGCTGGAGAACATCGTTTTTCGTGAAGATCTTTATACCTTTGATGAAAATAGATTAGAGAAGATTGTCCGGAGTTTTGATAATAATTATGATAATGTTATTCTTTTCGGACATAATGAGGCAATTACGAATTTTGTTAATAAATTTGGAAACGTTTACATCGAGAATGTTGCCACGGCAGGTTTTGTTTCCCTTCAATTCGATACCCACAACTGGCAAAATATTCAAAACGGTAAAACATTAAAAGTGATATTCCCTAAAGATTTAAAATAATTACATGTCCAATAATAAATATATAGATAGAGAAAAAAGTTGGTTGGCATTTAACGCAAGAGTACTACAGGAAGCCGGGGATGATGCCGTCCCATTATTAGATAGGCTCCGATTCTTAGGAATTTTCTCCAATAATTTAGATGAATTTTTTAGGGTGCGTTTCGCAGCCATTCGCCGACTCAGCCTTTCCGGAATTTCTGGTGAAAAAGTGCTGGGTGGGGTTAGCGCCAATCAATTATTGAAAGAAATTACTCAAATCGTGATCCAGCAACAATCCGAAAGTTTGCGTATTCTGAGTATCATCGAAAAGAAACTCGAAGCGGAAAACATCTTTATGGTTAATGAAAGTGAGATTTCCCAAGAACACGAAAATTTTATCAAAGATCTTTTCATACAAAGAGTCAGCCCAGCATTAGTGACAATCATCCTTAATGATTTAGCCGAATTTCCGCTGCTCAAAGACACATCCGGGTATCTCGCGGTGAAGTTGGTAATGAAACCCTCGACAATTAAAAAATCGATATTAAGCTTAGGAAAACCCAAACAAGAAATCACCTATGCCGTAATAGAAATCCCGAAAACCATCAACCGTTTTGTGGTACTTCCGTCAAAAGAGGATAAAAATTATGTCATGCTTCTCGACGACGTAATTCGCCATAACCTAAGTAGCATTTTTAATATTTTTGATTATGAAAGTGTATCTGCTCACATGATTAAAATTACCCGTGATGCCCAGCTCGAGATTGATAGTGATTTGAGTAAAAGTATGCTCGAGAAAATAGCAACTAGTGTCAAAGACCGCCGTATCGGAGAACCCGTGCGTTTTGTTTACGACCAGCAAATCGAAAAAGATACGCTCAAATTTTTCCTTTTAAAAATGAACATTCACGCCACCGATAGTATTATTCCGGGCGGTCGGTACCATAATAGAAGAGATTATATGAACTTCCCGAATCTCGGGCGTTTTGATTTATTATACAAAACCAATGTCCCGCTACCAGTATGTGGATTCAGTCTTGAAGGCAGCATCCTAGAGAAAATCAGTAAGAAAGATTACCTGGTCAATGCGCCTTACCAATCCTTTTCCTACCTGATTAAATTTCTGCGGGAAGCCGCTCTCGACCCAAAGGTGACTACGATTAAAATCACCTTATACCGTTTGGCGAAGAACTCTCAAATTATTAGCTCGTTAATCAATGCGGCGAAAAACGGCAAAAAAGTAACCGTACAAATCGAACTGCAAGCTCGCTTCGATGAAGCCAGTAATATCTACTACGCCGAACAAATGCAGACAGAAGGGATTAATCTTATTTTTGGAATCAAAGGCCTGAAAGTGCATAGTAAAATTTGTGTCATTGAAAGAATACAAGATGGAAAGTTAAAACGGTATGGGTTGATTTCAACCGGAAACTTCAATGAAGCCACCGCTAAAGTTTATACCGATGTAACACTTTTCACCAGCCACGAGCAAATCCTTAAGGACATTAATAAAGTCTTTGATTTCTTCGATGTGAATTTCCGTGTCTACCGCTACAAACATCTGATCGTCTCGCCGCATTATACCCGAAGCCGTTTTTATAAACTCATCGATCGTGAAATTCACAATGCCAATCTGGGTAATGAAGCCTACATCAAACTCAAAATGAACAGCCTTTCCGATTTCGATTTAATCGATAGATTGTACCAAGCGAGCCGTTCCGGTGTAAAAATTCAATTGCAGATTCGTGGAATTTGTTCGTTGATACCGGGCATTAAAGGTATGAGCGAAAACATTGAAGCCATCAGTATCGTCGACAAT
>JBBRXW010000344.1:0-2563 GCA_038238295.1 Flavobacteriales bacterium
CAAAAGGCGGTATTAAAGTCGTCGCCATTCTCTTTATCGGTCAGGTGTAGTGATTCATTACAAAATTGCAGTGCCAGCGCATATTTTTTCTGATCGAGGTAACAATCTGCTATTGCTGCCAGATACTTTGCTTTGGTGAGATTGTCTCCTATTTTCGCAGAAATTTTCATGCCCCTTTGATAGCATTCGATGGCTTTTTCGGACTGGTTTAAATCAGAGTACACATGACCAAGATTCATCAAAATACGAGTCATACCCAACTGATTCTTTATTTTCTCATTAGTCTGTAAGGCTTTTTTATAGTATGCAATCGCCGTGGCCGTATTTCCCATATTGTAATACAACATTCCGATATTGGTATACGAAACGGTGATTCCATCCAAGTCATGCAGCGATTCCCGAATTTTTAACGCCTGAAAAGCATATTCGAGCCCTTTGCTGTAATTGCATTGAAACGTATACACCAAACTTATGTTGTTTAAGATATTACCCTTTATCTTTTCGTTCATACAAGATACAAGCGCCTTATCATAATTCTGCAATGCCAGAGGAAAATTGGAAGCGATAAAATAATTGACGCCGATATTTTTATACGCTAAAGTAATCCCGTCTTTCCAGTGTAATTTTTCGGCAAGGGCAAGCGAATTCCTACCATAACGCAGTCCTTCATCAGGGTCGATATTTTGATAAACGGCGGATAAATCATTTAAAGTCGCCACCTTTAAAGTATCCTCTTTCATTTTTGGTAAAACCGTCAATAAAGAATCAATGCGTGCTTGTCCTTCTTTTTGAGCCAACGCTACAAAAGAGAAAAACAAGACTGTAAAGAATAGGATTTTTTTCACGACAACAGAATAAGATTGTCTTTAAAACTTCTGCCAATAGGAATAAACACATTCGTATTCAATTGCACTTCCTGCGACCCGATTTTTTGAATGAATTGTTTCTGAACCGCAAAACTACGGTGAATCCGGATGAAAGACTGAAAATGAGGTTCTTTCAAAAGCGTTCCGATACTCGATAAAACGCAGTGCCTTTTTTGTGAAGTCACTAATAAAGTATAATCTTTCAACGCTTCTAAATATAAAATATCATGCAATTTGACCTTGGTTTGTTCGTGACCTTCTTTGATGTAAATCGCATCACCGCCCAGACTCGCTTCAAAAAGGGCGGCTTTGGTTTTGATTTCCATAAATTCCTCGATTCGACTGATGGTTTGTGAGAAACGGTCTAGCTTTAAGGGCTTAACGATAAAATCTAAAGTTTCCAATTCGAAACTTTCTACAGCATGCTCCGGATGTGCTGTGATGAAAATGCAAACCGGAATATGCAATGCTTTCTTTCGAAACTCCAAGCCATTTTCATTTTCCATATCGATGTCGAGAAAAAGGACATCAACTTTCTCTCTGTCAATAACCGGCATCGCTTCGGCAACCGAGGAGAAAGAACCTAAAATCGTAAGTACCGGGAATTTTTTGGCAAAAGAAAGTACTGTCAATCGATCGATTTCATCATCATCTATAATCACGCAGTTAAAAAGGCTCATTTGAATTCAGTATAAATCCAAATATATGAATTTTAATTTACCAATTTTTATCCTTCGTCTATTTAAAAGGGCGTTCGTCTATTAGTCCTCCGATACTATAAAATACGGTTGCACCTTTGTCTGTAAATGTATTTTCGATGAAAAAGGCAATGGCAATATCGGTATTTTTTCTATTCACTTTGGCTGCTTTTGCCCAGGTTGGAATCGGTACGACTTCGCCGAATGCACAACTGGATATCACTTCAAGCAACCAAGTGGCGCCAGCAACTACCGACGGGATTTTGATTCCGAAAGTCGATGCGTTTCCAGCAACAAATCCGGCAGCCGCCCAAAACGGAATGCTGGTTTTTTTAACGACAACCATCGGATTGAAAACGCCTGGCTTTTATTATTGGGACAATACTTCCGCAAGCTGGATTGGAATCGGATCCAAAAACAATTGGGGATTGAATGGCAATTTAGGAACCACAACGACCAATTTTATAGGAACTTCCGATGATGTTGATTTTAATTTTAGAAGAAATAATATTCGTGCCGGAAAAATCGAAATCTCGAATACTTCGTTGGGTGTTTATGCTTTTAATCCGGGTAATACGGGCGTTAATAATACGGCTATTGGTGACAATGCTTTATTATCTAATACGACAGGAAACTATAATGTTGCCACGGGAAGTTCGGCACTAAACGCCAATCTGATTGGAACGCGCAACACAGCTATCGGTGTCAATGCCCTTTTTTCGAATACTTCGGGAAGTTATAATACGGCAACAGGTGTCAATGCGTTGCGTGCCAATACCACCTCATGGTACAATACAGCACACGGCAGTGAAGCGCTTCTTAAGAATAGTACCGGATCGAATAACACGGCTTCAGGAACTTTCGCTTTGCATGAAAATACCATTGGAAATAACAATGTTGCTATGGGTGTGAGCAGTTTAATTTCGGGCACAATTGGAAATGAAAATACCGCCTTGGGCACTGAATCATTGCATGACAATACGATTGGAAGCTATAATG
>JBBRXW010000345.1:0-2555 GCA_038238295.1 Flavobacteriales bacterium
GCATTTGACATTTCGTACGGCAGCATTGATAAAACCTTATGGAATTTCGACAAAACGATGACAAAATTACCCGACGCAGAAATGGCGAAAAAAATGGTGCATCTCATTAATTATGAAAATATCATTTTGGACAAGAATAACGGCACCGTTTTTTTAAAAGAAAAAGGAATGCGTATTGGTTTTGGTGGTATCGGAAAAGGCTATGCGGCCGAAATGGCCAAAAAAATATTGATTAAAAATAACGTCCAAAGTGGCATCATCAATGCCAGCGGAGACTTAACCGCATGGGGAATGCAGTCTAACGGAAAACCCTGGACCATTGGTGTTGCTAATCCTGATGTGCCTACAGCTGCGTTTTCCTATTTAGAAATATCCAATATGGCTGTGGCTACTTCCGGAAATTATGAAAAATTTATCTTGATAGATGGTAGAAAATATTCGCATACCATTGATCCAAAAACCGGATTGCCTATAAGTGGTATCAAGAGCGTAACGATGATTGGAAATAATGCCGAATTTGCCGATGCTATGGCTACTCCGATTGCGGTAATGGGAATCGATGCCGGTTTGTATCTCATTAATCAATTACCGCATTTGCATTGCATTATTATCGATGATAACAATAAAATTTACACTTCAAAAAACATCAACCTCAAATGAAAAAATCGAATGTGAAATTCTTTTTAGCCTGTACTGGCGTCATTTTAATTCTAGTTACTGCTTCGTGCACCAGTGTCAAAGAATACCAAAAAGCAAAAATAAACGATTCCGAAATGGTACTATCGAGCCGAAAAATAGAAAAAACAGAACTTAGTTTTCAATCCTACCGCGAAGGCGCATCCGGAGCTAATTCAGGTAAAGTAGGCGGCGGTTGCGGCTGTAATTAATTTACAAATCCATGAAAAGAATTTTCATTACCGGCCTTGCACTACTAGGATTATTTCAAGGGTATGCACAAACAAAAGTTACTGACTCGACAGGTTATAAAAGCAAGAAACTAAAAATTGACGAAATCAATCTGGTGTCCAGTTACTATAAACAAGACGGTAACAATTCTGCAGTAACCGGGGGTATTGGTTCGGAAAAACTTACCGATATCTCCAACACCATCGATATTAAACTTATTAAATATAGTAGTTCCGGTAAAAAGCACAGTTTAGATTTTGAAGTTGGTGTTGATCATTACAGCTCCGCTTCATCGGACAAAATCGATCTCCAAGCTAATTCTTCAGCATCATCACAGGATATTCGTTTTTATCCTTCCATAAATTATGCTATTGAAAATGAAGAAAAAGGAAATACTTTAGGATTTGGAATATCATCATCTACAGAATTTGATTATCAGTCTTTTGGTGGCAATATTAATTTTTCAAAAAAAACCAAAGACAAAAATGGAGAATTTACAGCTAAACTTCAGGCTTTCCTTGACCAAGTTAAATTAATTGAGCCGGTTGAATTAAGGACTTCAGACAACTATGCTTCGGCTGGTAGGAACACATTTGCAGGTTCTTTAAGTTATTCTCAAATTGTCAATAAGAATCTTCATATTATGTTTGTTGGCGATTTTATTGCACAACAGGGTTATTTGAGTTTGCCATTTCATCGGGTTTATTTTGATGACAGTTCGGTGCATCAGGAAAAGCTACCTAATTCGCGATTGAAAATTCCATTGGCGTTTCGGACGAGTTATTTCTTGGGTGATAATATTATAATTAAAGCCTATTATCGTTATTATTCCGATAATTGGAAGCTGAAATCACATACTGTTGACCTTGAAATTCCGGTGAAGTTCTCGCAGTCATTTTCTTTGAGTCCATTTTACAGATATTATACCCAGACTGCAATTAAATATTTTGATGCCTACAAACAACACTCAGCCAATGATGATTATTACACCAGCAACTATGATCTATCAAGGTTTAATAGCAGTTTTATCGGCATGGGTTTGAAGTTTACCCCGCCAAGAGGGGTGTTTAGAATCAAACGTTTTAACACTCTTGAATTGCGATACGGGCATTATAGTAAAACCACCAATATGGCGGCAAATATTATCAGCTTGAATATAAAATACAAATAGCATTTATTGCTACAGATAGTACTAATCTTTCATAAACAGTATTAACCTATTGTTTTGCAGCTTATAATCTTATTTTAAATAGTCCTATATTTTTTCTTTGAAAGGAATATCAGGATTATAAATCTCTTTAAGCAAGACAACAATCTGTTCGGTAAAGTCTTTTAAAATTGTTGCATCAATAGTAGACACAACTTCCTTATCTTCTTTAAAATTAAACGGCAGAAATCCAGATTTTAAATTTTTGAATGAAATAATCCCAGCTTCCATCGGTTTCCCTTCCGCTTCTTTTTCATACATAAATGCATAGGCTAACACTTGTATGATTTTGTCGTTTTTAATATCTTCCGTGAGTCTGTTCCAGGTTTTTAAGGCAACGTTGCTTTTCTCCGTTTTTCCTGTCTTATAATCGATAATTCTGATTATTCCGTTGCGCTCCTCGATACGATCTACATTTCCTTTTATCAAAACCGGAAAAGGC
>JBBRXW010000346.1:0-2534 GCA_038238295.1 Flavobacteriales bacterium
CTTAGCGTGAGATCGGTTGTTGTATTTAAAGTGATATGTTGAAGGTCTTTTCTTTTCATAACGATGCTTCTGCCGCTAAACGTTCTTGTTCACTATTTGCCGCCAAACGTTTTCCTATAATCGGTGTGATCAGCGTTTTTCTCGGTTTTACTTTGACGAAAGGAAACAGTTCTAAATCGTGTTTCATCTTGTCATTTTTGTTGGGATATTTGTTCGTTCCCAAAAGAATTTCTTTGCCGTCATCGAATAATTTCTGTTCGGCATTGGCGCTTTCCTGAATTTTTCTTTTGATAATGCCTTCGTTCAATTGCTTAAGGAATCCGCCATTAGCTTCTATATGTTTGAATAAAAGCAATGCTTTTTCCGCCAATTGCTGCGTCAGGCTTTCGATATAATAGCTGCCATCTGCCGGATTGTCGACTTTATCAAAGTAACTTTCTTTTTTCAACACTAGCAATTGGTTGCGTGAAATCCGATCTCCAAACTCATTGTCTTTGTGGTATAACGCATCGTAAGGCAAATTGACAATCGTGTTTGCTCCTCCAAAAATGGCGCTCATGCATTCGGTCGTCGTGCGCAGCATATTGACATTATAATCATAAATGGTTTTGTTGCGCAAGGTCGGCGTTACCAATAAATGACACTCATGGTTGTGGTGGTATTCTTTCGCAATCACATTGAAAAGCACTCGCAGCGCACGCAATTTTGCAATTTCAAAAAAGTAATTGGTTCCAACGGATACCTGAAAAACGAGTGGTTGTTTGATTTCAATTCTATTGAAATATTCGTTTGCGTGTCCCAAAGCATAAGCGATTTGCTGCACCATATTCGCTCCGGCGTTTTGATATAAACCGGCATTAACACTAAGCAACGAACATTTCTCTACAATGGAAAGTTGATTTAAAGTTTCAAAATTGTCTTTTTCTAAAGTCGAAAACCAATTCCCATCCTTCGCTAATTGTCCGATCGGATCGAGGTTGATAAAGATTTTCGCGTTTTTGGCTTTGGCAATCGCTTCTATTTTGCCGACGAAATCGATGGAGAGAAAGGCCAGATGAAAATGAATCGTAATGGTTTCTAATGGAAGATTTTCTAATAATTTAGCGACATCGGTTTGTTCGTTTTCGATAGTGAAGGAAAGACTTTCCGCACCGCGATTGCAGCTGTCGATAGCTTTGGCTACCGATTTATCGACGTCGAATACAAAAATGGATTGACCGATTTTGAATTCGGTGGCTTTGGTGTGTACGGGCAAGCGTTCGGTAAATTCGTCGCTGTGGTAAAAGGGTTTGACTTTGATGTCTTCGGGCGAATTCCAGAGTAAGGTGTCGTTGTAGTCGGCGCCTTTGAGTTCAAACTGGATTTGCTGTTTCCATTGTTTGGAAGAAACGGGTTCGAAATCATTGAATAAAGTATCGTCCATGTAGTTTTGGAATTTGGAATTTTTTATGGTGATTTTTTCACAGTGTCGCCTTCAAACTCAATCAGGTAAATGTCTTCGCTGTCGCGCTTCATATAGTATTTCTCGCGGGCAAATTTCTCGATTTGATCCGGATCTTTCAGAAGCTTGATATTCTCTTGGTCTTTGTGAATTTCCTCCTGATAGTATTTTTTGTTGGCTTCGAGTTCATCGATTTCTTTGTTGAGCACGCGATGATCGAAGTAGGAGTAGTTGTCGAGGAACAGCATCCAGGTGCAAAAGAACAACAAGACCCAAACGTATTTGTTGCTGATGAATTTGTACCAGGGTTTGTCTTTATACGATTGTTCTTCCATTACTACAATGTGTTTTAGCCCCGATAGCAGTGGAAATCCTCGCAGAGATTGCAACGGATAGCGGGATGAGCTCCTGATTCCTTTTTGCATCGGAATGGCAGGCATAAATTTATAAATTATTTATGAAATTCTTTGATTTATTACTGCGCGGACCACATCGATCGCGACGGTGTTGTATTTGTCGTTTGGGATGATGATGTCAGCGAAAGCTTTTGTCGGTTCGATAAATTGCTGGTGCATCGGTTTGAGTGTGGTTTGATAGCGGTTGAGGACTTCATCCATGTCGCGGCCACGTTCGGCAATGTCGCGTTTGAGTCGGCGGATAAGCCTTTCATCAGAATCGGCATGCACGAATATCTTGACATCGAAAAGGTCACGCAATTCGGGATGTGCTAAAATCAAAATACCTTCTACGATCATTACTTTTCGAGGATGCGTGTTGATGGTATCGTCGGTGCGGTTGTGTGTGGCAAAGGAATATACGGGTTGCTCGATGTTGTTGCCGGCTTTTAATTCTTGGAGATGTTGTACGAGTAAATCGAAATCGATCGCACGCGGATGATCGAAATTGATTAGCGCGCGTTCGTCGAAACTGAGATTCGTGTTCTCTTTGTAATAGGAATCCTGAGAGATAATTCCGACTTCGGTTTCGGGCAGTTCGTTCATGATTTGATGAACGACGGTAGTTTTTCCGCTACCTGTACCGCCGGCAATTCCAATAATTAGCATACAATAGTTGTGTTATAGTTTTCATCACA
>JBBRXW010000347.1:0-2508 GCA_038238295.1 Flavobacteriales bacterium
GCATGTAGTACCGGGCATCGATTTTACCAACGACCCGCTTCTTCAAGGAAGGTTATTTTCGTATACCGATACGCAACTCTCGAGATTAGGAAGTCCAAATTTTCATGAAATTCCAATCAACAGAACTGTGGCACCCATGCACAACAACCAGCGTGATGGTCATATGCGTCAAGAAATCAATACCGGAAGAGTGAGTTATCACCCAAATTCCTTGGGCGGTGGTTGTCCCTATCAAGCTAAAATAGAAGAAGGTGGCTTTACCAGTTTCAATGAGCGCGTCGATGCTCACAAAGTCCGCGACCGAAGCAAAAGCTTTTCGGATCATTTTAGCCAGGCTACTTTATTTTTCAACAGCCAAACCGATATTGAACAGCAACATATGATTAAGGCACTGCGTTTTGAACTCGGGAAAGTCGAAACTACAGCCATTCGCGAACGGGTCCTTGGATTGTTGTCACAAATTGATGGCACTCTTGCGGCAAAAGTAGCGGAAGGATTAGGTATGGCTGTTCCAAAAAAACCTGAAAAACCAATCAATCATGGCGTTGGTGCTAATGCAAATCCGGAGAAATATGAACCTATTTTAAATAAAAAACCCGATATTACAACCTCCGATGCGCTTAGTATGCTTAAGAATAAAACGATTACTACTACTATTGCAACCCGACAAGTCGCTTTTTTATGTGCTGATGGAGTGAATGAAAATTCCGTTGCTACCATAAAAAATGCGTTGGAAGCAGAAGGTGCAGTAGTGAAAATCATTGCGCCGCATCTTGGAACAATAACTTCAGAAAATGGTAAAACGCTCCCTGTTGATCAGAGTTACCTTATTGCCTCTTCGGTTTTATTCGATGCCGTTTATGTTCCGGCAGGAAAAGGAATCCCCGATCTGAAAAGCAATAAAGAGGTGCTGAATTTTATCAATGAGGCTTTTATGCATTGCAAAGTGATTGGCTCGGAAGCCGAAGGCAATTTGATTATAGATGCAAGCGATGCGAAAGGTAAAAAGGATTCCGATGGCGTCATCCGAAGTGATGCAGCGGGAGATAAAATGGGAGCTGCTTCCTTCATTAAAGCGATGGGTAAACATCGGTTTTGGAATCGGGAAGAAAATATATAATGAATTTTTTTAATCCAAAACGTGCCGATGCACGACAGTACTAACCAGGAATAAAATTTAAATGATAGAAACATTTTTCAACGATATTGGACAGTATATCCAAGGGTATTATAGCGGCCTTGTGGCCATTACACCGAAATTAATCTTGGCCGTTATCGTCATTCTGATTTCTTGGTTTATTGCGTCAAAAGTAAAAGTATTTGCCAATAGCAAACTGCAACATCGGATGCATGATCCGCTACTTGCGACATTTATTGCCAACCTACTCAAGATGGTTTGCATCATCTGCGGAGTATTACTAATGTTTCAGATCGTTGGGTTGACGGGAATCGCCGGAACCGTGCTCGCTGGTGCCGGAATCTCGGCATTCATTATCGGTTTTGCATTAAAAGATATTGGTGAAAACTTTCTTGCCGGAATTTTGCTCGCCTTCAAGCGCCCTTTCACCATTGGAGATATCATTGAAAGTAACGGCGTAAAAGGAAAAGTCATCGCTTTAAATTTAAGAGATACGCAGATCAAAAGTGACGGCAGAGATATTTATATTCCGAACGCATTGTTGATGAAAAGCACGTTGATTAATTTTAATAGTGGCGGGTATCTGCTGCAGGAGTTTTTCATTGGATTAGAATATGGAACTGATTATGATAAGGCACTCGTAGTCATCAACCAAGTACTCGGAGATGTAGCCGAAGTTTCGAATGAAGACTACCATAATAGTGTGGTGATATCCGGTATTAATACCAGTGTTGTGCAACTCAGCATCCGGTATTGGGTGAAGACTGATCTGTTGGTGACCGATGGTCAAACCCGATCCAAAGTCATCAAAAAAATACTTGAAGAACTGAAGAACAATGCATTTGATATTAAATAAATTACAGTTTAAATTATAAGAAATTCCTCATTTCCTGTAACATATGTAAAGGCAGATAGTGACACTTTTGTAAATGAATATTAATCAGATACCTATAAAAAAATGAAAAACAAAACTCAAAACGGAAAATCATTGACAGCGAAACTCTACAGTGCATTGTTGGCTTTAATCGTAATTGCGGGCCTACAATCCTGTCACAACAAATCGATTAGCCCTACAACAGATGATCCGAAAGATGTCGCTGAAGACCAAAATGATGCAAAATTTGACCATGCTACCGAGGATGATGCTGCCTTTCTTGTAGATGCCGCCATGATCAATATGGCAGAAATCAAATTGGGCGAATTGGCTCAAAACCAAGCACTGTCTGCCGATGTAAAAGATCTCGGAAAAATGATGGAAGAGGAGCATACCAAAGCGATGGAAGAATTGAAAAATCTTGCCGCCACAAAACAAATCACATTGCCTGCCGATTTAGATGCTACCCATAAAGAATTGTATCAGGAGTTATCAA
>JBBRXW010000348.1:0-2506 GCA_038238295.1 Flavobacteriales bacterium
GGCTCCAAGATGCAGTGTCCCTCCGGAACCATTCATCGTAAGTCCCGCACTACTAACATTTCCTAAAAAGGTAGCCGTTCCCGAAGTTTTAGTAGAGGATACCAATCCAGTTGTTGCAAAACCGGCGATGTTTTGTGTAGCCATGGTGCCTGCAATAACAATTGGTGAGCTCCCTACTGTAAAAGTCCCGGAGTTAGTGAAATTACCTCCGAAGGTCAACTGAAAATTCCCAGTAGCCAAAGCAGCGCCACTATTGATGAGTACTGGTACCGAAGCATTGGTTACTTTAGCCGCAGTAAGCGTAATAGTTCCTGTATTAGAAATAGTAATTCCTCCTGCTGCATCGAAAGGAGTAACCCATTCTGCACCTGCAACTCTCGATGTGGCGGTATTATAAAGTAAACTAGCTGATGATCCATAGGTAGGTGCTGATGAAACTGTGGCGCTTTCTTCGATAGAAACGACACCACTAACAGCACATTTAGAAGTGGTTAATGTTTTTAATCCCGAACCTGAAAATGTAATAGCATTAAAATTCGTAAGCGAAGCAGATAACGTCTGTGCACCATTTGCCTTAAAATTTACCAGACTAGTTCCGGCTACGAAAAGCGATCCGGTTCCGGTCCATGCTGTGGTCGTGATGCCGGTGACATTAAGAGTAGAAGAGCCTCCATTTAAAGTACCTTTTGTAAGGGAAACTCGGGTTGTTGTTGTATGAGCTAATCCACTTCCCAAATTCAAAGTGCCTCCATTACCATTAATCGTGATCCCAGCTGAGGTTACATTACCCGTTAATGTCGCAACGCCACCGGTCTTCAACATACTCAACAAGCCCGTAGTCGTAAATCCGGCTATAGATTGTGTTGCGGTTCCATACAAACGGATTTGAGTACCTGTTAAAGTATGAGTTCCAAAATTCAAAATATTGCCATAAAAATAAATACGCCCAGCTCCGAATGTAAAGGTTCCAATATTGGTAAAACTACCTGCTGTTCCGGTAAGAATCAATCTTCCAGTAGTACCGGTAAAGGTGCCATTGTTGACAAAAGTACCAGTAATAGTCAGGGCATTTACAGTGCCTATATTTAATTTCCCCCCGATATTCAACGTGACATTTGTAACAGTAGTCGCAGCACTTATAGTCACTGTAGCAGTTCCTGCAATAATCACCGTATCAGCAGAACTTGGTGCGACTCCCCCAACCCAAGTAGAACCACTAGACCAAGTGCCCCCAGTTGCGGTACTGGTAATCGTAGCTGCATGCACTGCAACCATGGAGATGAAAAACATAACGGCAAGAAACCACATGTTGAAAGATTGGACGACTTTAACGCTTTTAATCGATGATTTTTTGCTTTTAAAATTCATAATATACTTATTTTTAGAGTTTTACTTAAATTATTGGTGTTTTAACTGTGTAACAAATGTAATTGACGATTTTAACGTTTGTAAGTGTTTTCGTAAATAGTTATCTGCTATATTATTAACAATCTGAATATTGAATACGAACAACATATTCAATCGACGCTCCATCATAAGAAAAAAATCGATAAAATACATCTTTAGAAGATTAAAAGAGTTAATGAAATCTAATTGTAAGATTTTTATTATACAACTCTATGAGGAGTTATGCAATACAATAGGAAGCAGTTTCAAAAAAAACATAAAAAAAACCCTTCCATTGCTGGAAGGGTTTATAGAAATTCTGAATCTATCAAAGCAGATCCATTATAAAGGTTCGTTAATTGACCACCTTTTTAGTAACAGTTCCTCTATCAGAGGAAGTGATTTTCACTAATAGCACCTGATTAGCAGTTCCGGCATTCAAGTGAACTTCAGAAGCATTAATGTTATCTTTCTCCACTAACAAACTTCCTCTAATATCATAAACCTGAACTTTACTCATCACAACACTACCTGAATTCACTACCAATTCTGCACCTTGATGATAAACAACAACATTGTTGGCTGTAAAAGTAGGTTGATGCACCGCCAAAGCACTTTGATAAATCAAATCAAAACGACTGTTAAAAGTACCAGCTTCAGTGGTAAAAGTATAAGGAGAAGAACGCAAATCATGAACAGTATTGGTCAAATTATCGCGTACAAATATATCTTCACTAGTGGTAAAGAAACCATCAACATGGTCGATTCCGATAGTATAATCACCTGCAGCGATACATTTAAAACCTAATGGCACAGTATCCGCAGCATCAAAAGGCAAGGCTCTACCTTGAATAGAAAATTCTTGGTTATTAATGACTGATGTTAAGGCAGTCTCAGTATCATTGATAAATGGTCCGTCAATCATAGGATCTACTGCTGCAGTGGCATTTTCCATATAGGAAACCAAAGTCTGGCAGAAATTCCCGGCAGTACTACTTAAATTAAGCCAAATACGGTTTTTTTGAACTTCATTAGTTCTGAAGAAAATCGAACCATTAACTATCGTACGCATCATATTAGTAAAAGACAAGGAGGTGCTGGCTGTTTTTACAATAAAGCC
>JBBRXW010000349.1:0-2486 GCA_038238295.1 Flavobacteriales bacterium
GTGTGCATCATAAAATCGACACCGTTGCCCATTTCGGTATGCAATAAAATACACACCGGTTTTCCTTTTCCAGTCCTTGATTTGGCATCAGTTAATCCTGCAATAATGGCTTCTATATCATTTCCCGCTGGAATTTCTAATACATCCCAATCGAAAGCTTCAAATTTGGCCTTGATACTTCCCATCGGAAGTACTTGGTCGGTTGTACCGTCAATCTGTTTTCCATTAAGGTCGATCGTGGCAATAAGGTTGTCTACTTTTTTTGCAGAAGCATACATAATGGCTTCCCAATTTTGGCCTTCCTGTAATTCGCCATCGCCATGCAAACTATAAATCAAATGCGTATCGTTGTTGAGTTTTTTGGCCTGAGCAGCACCAATTGCTACCGACATTCCTTGTCCTAACGAACCAGATGCGATACGAATGCCCGGAAGTCTTTCGTGAGTCGTCGGATGTCCCTGCAAACGGGAATTAATGAGTCGGAAAGTAGCCAACTCCTCAATAGGGAAATAGCCGCTACGTGCTAAAACGCTATAAAAAACAGGCGAGATATGCCCGTTTGAAAGAAAGAATAAATCCTCACCGATTCCGTCCATATCAAAGCCCGGTTTGCGGTCCATAATTTCCTGATAGAGTGTGACCATGAATTCGGCACATCCTAATGAACCCCCGGGATGCCCGGAGTTGACGGCATGTACCATGCGAAGAATGTCTCTTCTGACTTGTATTGTTAAATCGCTTAATTGTTGGATGTTTGTTTTCATTGTATTTGTTAACGTTAAACGTCGTCAAAGGTAAACAGATAATTCGATTTTTGGATGATACCTTTTAGACTTTTCGATGTTGCCTAAAAAAAAATCCCACCGCAGTGAGACTGATTTTATAATATTCTATCGCTGCGCTATTGTGGTACAACATCATATACGGTATGACTGTCGTTATGAAAAATTTTCGATTCGATAGCCGTTGCCAAAGCCGAAATATTTTCGATGTCGGTATTCGCCTCGATGCGGATCACATTATATTTTTCGGTTGAATTATAGTATTTTTTATGGGTGTAGGTCGTCATCGAAGTGGCAATACCTCTTGCAGTTGCGAAATCTTTTAGTTGTTTAACGAAAGGTTTCTGTTCATCGCTCAGGACTTCAAACTCAATACTGAATTTTCCTTGTTTGTTAGGAAAGTAAAGACAATCGATACCATTAGAAGTAATTCCGATATAGTCGAAGACATCTTTTCCTTTGAAAACGTCATTCAATTCGTCGGTTAGACTTTCTATTTTGATGTGTTCGATTGCTTCAGCTCTATCTTTTCCGCCAGGGCCCATCTTATTTCTATTGTGGCCGCAGTTTGTCATCATCAGACAAACCAGTAGCAGGTAAAATATTTTCATGCTTAATGGATATTCTTTTTCACAGATACTATACTTTGCTAAAGTAAGTAAAATTTATAAGTCAATATTGTGGACACTGTTTTTTATTAACGCCAGCAGCTCGCGTGAGGGATGGAAGCGGAAAGCCCGCAGCAACGCGAGGACTTGGAACGAACAGCCTGACCCGCTTTTTCTGCGGGGCACGCCCAAAAATTATAAATAAAAAAAAGCCCCGCAACAGCAAGGCTTTTCCTCATAAAAAATATAAAAGAAAAACTATTCCACTATAAATCGTTTGATAAGTTGCTGGTCATAGGTAGTTATTTTTAAGAAATAAATACCAGCGGCTAACGTTTCGAGGCTAATTTTTTGATCCTGATCTGCGGGAATGAAATCCATGGTTTTGATACTTCGTCCGCAGCTGTCGAGAAGGTCCACTTGGTGAATTTGTTCCTCGCTTTGGTTGCTGATTTGAATGAACTCTTTGGCGGGATTAGCCAAAATTGATTGTTAAATTAAATCGTAATTCCTAAACTACAAAATCTAATTCTTTTATCTTTGCCGACTGAAAAAGCTGATATGAAATGAGCCTTAAACAAATCTTGTCGCAAACACAGGAGGTATTGGCGAAATTACAGCTGACAAAAAACAGTAAAAGAAACAGATGAAATTTGACTTACTAGCGAAGGATCCCCAATCGAAAGCCCGCGCCGGGACGATTACCACCGATCACGGAATCATCGAGACTCCGATTTTTATGCCTGTCGGCACCGTGGCTTCGGTAAAAGGAGTACACCAACGAGAACTCAAAGAAGAAATCAACCCCGATATCATTCTCGGAAATACGTATCATTTATACTTGCGCCCGCAGCCAGCTATTTTAGAAAAGGCGGGTGGACTGCATAAATTCATGAATTGGGATCGCAATATCTTGACAGATTCCGGTGGTTACCAAGTATACTCGCTTTCTGCTAACCGGAAAATCAAAGAAGAAGGCGTCAAATTCAAATCGCATATCGACGGATCGTACCACGTATTCACGCCAGAAAACGTCATGGAAATTCAACGGACCATAGGCGCGGATATTATCATGGCCTTTGATGAATGCCCGCCA
>JBBRXW010000350.1:0-2483 GCA_038238295.1 Flavobacteriales bacterium
ATTTCGAGCATGTAAGGCTCCCCATCGACTAGAATAAATTCGCTTCTGGAAAATCCTTTCATTTTCAAAATCTCGTAAGCGCGTTTGGCTATGGCGTTGACTTTCTCAGCCATTTCCGGTGCAATTCTCGCTGGAGTTATTTCCTGAGATTTCCCTAAATACTTGGCTTCATAATCGAAGAAATCATTGTCGGAAACAATTTCGGTAATCGGCAAGACAGTTATCGTTCCCTTATAATTGATAACGCCAACAGAAACTTCGGTACCGTCGAGGAAACTTTCGATGAGTACTTCATTATCTTCTTTGTAAGCGACTTCGATAGCGATTGGCAATTCGTTTTCGGTTTTTACTTTCGAAATCCCAAAGCTTGAGCCTGATTTGTTCGGTTTTACGAAACAGGGCAATCCAACTTTTTTAACGATTTCTGCGGTATCGATGTGTTCGCCTTTATTTAGATAAAATGAAGTCGCGCATTTGATTCCATAGGGTTTGAGGACGGAAAGCATGTCTCTTTTGTTGAAAGTTAACGCCGCTTGATAATAATCGCAGCTCGATTGCGGCAGTCCGATCAATTCGAAATAGGCCTGCATCAAACCGTCTTCGCCCGGCGTGCCGTGAATGGCATTGAATACGGCGGCAAATTTGATTTTGATTCCATTGGAAGTAAATGAAAAATCATTCTTATCAATCGGAAATTCGGTATTGTTATCGTCTACGTACACCCATTTTTCTTTTGAAATATGAACACGGAACGCATGGTATTTGGTCTTGTCAAGATATTGGTAAACGACATTTCCGCTTTTGAGTGAGATTTCGAATTCGCTGGAATAGCCGCCCATGATGATGGCAATGTTTTTCATTTGGATGTTGATTTTATTGCTGCGCACCCTTTAATTCGGTGTCGCCTCTGATGGTGTTGATGGTCCTAGCCCCGATTGTAGCGGTATCCTTTTTTGCTAGCAAGAATTCCTTCGACCGTGCTTAGGATGATAAAGCAAAAAAGATAAAGCGGAAAGCGGGAAATAGCTCCTAAAAATTAATAAACAAAATTATCATTTTTTTTGGAATGGAAAGCGATTCGTATTTTTATATCTTTGCGAAAATAATTTTATAATGAGTTTACAGAACTATCTTAAGAGCAGGGTTTTTTTGATTCAGATGCTGATTGCGATTGCGATCATTGCGGTTTTTGGGTATTTGTTTATGCACTGGCTGACCTTTACGACCAACCACGGCAATGAAATCACGGTGCCGGATTTGAGTAAAATGAGTGAACTTCAGGTCGAAGAAAAGCTCAATAACCTGAATCTCGAGTATGTGCTGCTAGACAGCGTGGACTATAAAAAAGAGTATCCGAAACACAGTGTGGTCGAGCAGGATCCGGTAGCGGGCTCGAAGGTGAAGGAGAATAGAAAGATCTACATCAAGATCAATTCGTCGGGTTTCACGATGGTTCGGATTCCAAATTTGATTGAGAAAACCTACCGCCAAGCTGTTCCGACTTTGAAATCGCTGGGCCTCGAGGAAGGGATTATTTCGTATAAACCCTATCTTGGAAAAGATATGGTTTTAGAAATGCATTTGAACGGAAAGAAACTAAATCCAGGCGATAAAGTTTTTAAATCTTCTAAAATCGATTTGGTTTTAGGCGATGGAAAAGTTGGTTTCGATGACACGCAATTGGATAGTATTGCCAAAAAAGAAACACCGGCTGATGGACAATAATCTCGACGACAGCCCGGAATTAGAAGACGAATTATACGAACACTTCCGTGTTGAAGTGCCGAAAGGGCAGGACTTTCTGCGTATTGATAAGTTTTTGATGCACTTTATTCCAAATGCTACTCGGAATAAAATTCAGCAGGCAGCAACCAACGGCGACATTTATGTCAATGATCTTCCGGTAAAATCGAATTATAAGGTGAAACCTCTTGATGTGGTTCGCATTATGTTAGCACATCCGCCCTTTGAAAACCGCGTTGATCCTGAAAATATTCCATTAGATATCGTGTATGAGGATGATGCTTTGTTGCTCATCAATAAACCGCCCGGATTGGTCGTACATCCCGGACACGGCAATTATACCGGCACTTTGGTGAATGCTTTGGCGTATCATTTTGAGAACCTGCCGATGAATAGCAGTGAGCGTCCTGGCTTGGTGCATCGCATTGATAAAGATACCTCCGGCCTTTTGGTGATTGCGAAAACGGAAACGGCAATGACGCATTTGGCGAAGCAATTTGAAGCGAAAACTTCAGAACGGGAATATGTCGCGATAGTCTGGGGAAACATCAAAGAAGACGAAGGCACGATTGAAGGCAATATCGCTCGACACGTCAAAGATAGAATGCAAATGGCTGTTTTTGCTGATCCGGAGATTGGAAAACCTGCCGTGACACATTATAAAGTTTTGGAGCGTTTTGGCTATGTAACGATGGTTTCTTGCATATTGGAAACGGGAAGGACGCACCAGATTCGGGTGC
>JBBRXW010000351.1:0-2464 GCA_038238295.1 Flavobacteriales bacterium
ATTCTCTGTCTTCTATCAGATTTCGTTAATGACATAATCTTATCTTTTTTAAGCGGATTTACCAGCTTTTCTTCTTAATACTTCACCTACGAACTTAACTCCTTTTCCTTTGTACGGCTCTGGCTTACGGAAACCTCTGATTTTCGCAGCTACCTGACCCAACAATTGCTTGTCGAAAGAAGTTAATTTTACTATCGGATTCTTACCTTTTTCAGAAATGGTCTCCAATTTTACTTCAGAAGCAACTTCCAAAACAATATTGTGAGAAAATCCTAAAGCTAAGTCTAATTTTTGACCTTGATTGGAAGCTCTATAACCAACTCCAACCAATTCTAGTTCTTTAGTAAAACCATCGGCTACACCCACAATCATATTATTGACTAATGATCGGTACAAACCGTGTTTTGCTCTGTGATCTTTATGTTCTGAAGGACGTTCAAATGTAATAACGCCTTCTTCAATTTTAACAGTTACATCACTGTATTCCTGTGTTAATTGACCTAGTTTTCCTTTAACTGTAATAATGTTGTCGTTTACTTCAACAGTTACACCAGCAGGAATCGAAATTGGATTTTTACCTATTCTTGACATGTTTAACTGTTTTTTAGTATACGTAACAAATTACTTCTCCGCCAACATTCAATTGTTTTGCTTGTTTTCCAGTCATAAGACCTTTAGAAGTCGAAACGATTGCAATTCCCAATCCGTTAAGGATTCTTGGCAATTTGGCAGCTCCAGCATACTTACGTAAACCCGGTTTACTAATTCTTTGAATATCTTTAATTACAGGCTCTTTGGTATCTTTGTCATACTTTAAAGCAATTTTGATGGAACCTTGAACGGCGTTATCCTCAAATTTGTAGCTCAAGATGTACCCTTGATCAAATAAGATCTTGGTAATTTCTTTTTTTAGATTAGATGCAGGGATTTCTACAACTTTGTGGTTTGCGGCCACAGCGTTACGAACTCTCGTCAAATAATCCGCAATAGGATCTGTATACATATTTATTAATTTGCGGTTATGGTTTTCTGCGAAACTCTTTCGCGGAACCTTTAACCAATTGATAATTCTTTTTTACCAGCTGGCTTTCTTAACTCCTGGTATCAATCCGTTGTTGGCCATTTCACGGAAAGTAACACGTGAAATACCAAATTGACGCATGTAACCTCTTGGTCTGCCTGTTAGTTTGCAACGGTTGTGCAAACGAACCGGTGAAGCATTTTTTGGTAATTTCTGCAAGCCTTCGTAATCTCCAGCTTCTAATAAAGCTTTTCTTTTCTCAGCATACTTTGCTACCGTTTTTTCTCTCTTCACCTCACGGGCTTTCATTGATTCTTTAGCCATATCTTAATTCTTTTTAAAAGGTAAACCTAATTCAGTTAACAACGATTTAGCTTCTTGATCTGTTTTTGCATTGGTAACGAATGAAATATCCATACCTGAAATTTTGTTTACTTTATCAATATCAATTTCTGGGAAAATGATTTGCTCTAAAACTCCAAGGTTGTAATTTCCTCTACCGTCAAAACCAGTAGCTTTGATTCCGTTGAAATCTCTAACACGTGGCAACGCAGAGGTTACCAAGCGGTCTAGAAATTCATACATTTTATCGCCACGCAAAGTTACTTTAGCACCAATTGGCATTCCTTTTCTCAATTTGAAAGACGCAACGTCTTTTTTAGAAATTGTAGAAACGGCTTTCTGACCTGTGATTTTTGTTAATTCTTCTACAGCGTAGTCGATTAATTTTTTATCCGATACTGCTGCACCAACTCCTTTACTCAAAACGATTTTCTCTAATTTAGGAACTTCCATTACGTTCTTGTAACCGAATTCCTCTTTCAGAGCAGCAATTACTCTACTCTTGTATTCTCCTTTTAATCTCGGTGTATATGCCATGACTATAATACTTGATTAGATTGTTTTGATACTCTTACTTTTTTATCTCCTTCTACTTTCATTCCGACTTTAGTTGCTTTTTTTGATTTTGGATCAATTAAGGCAAGGTTTGAAATGTGTATTGGAGCTTCTTTCTTAACGATTCCTCCTTGAGGGCTTTTTGCACTTGGTTTCGTATGTTTCGATACCATGTTAACACCTTCAACAATCGCTTTATTTTTCTCACGGTCTACTTTTACGATTTTCCCTTCAGTACCTTTATGGTCTCCGGCTATTACTCGCACAGTATCTCCTGTTTTTATTTTTAGCTTTATCATCTTACTAACTAATTAAAGCACCTCTGGTGCTAATGATACAATTTTCATGAATTGTTTTTCACGAAGTTCTCTTGCTACCGGACCAAAAACACGTGTTCCTCTCATCTCGCCAGCTGCGTTCAAAAGAACACAAGCATTATCGTCGAAACGGATATAAGAACCATCGGCTCTTCTCACTTCTTTCTTGGTACGTACTACAACTGCAGTGGATACCGCTCCTTTTTTAACGTTTCCGTTTGGAGTGGCG
>JBBRXW010000352.1:0-2461 GCA_038238295.1 Flavobacteriales bacterium
TATAACAAGGAAATTCCATACGCGGTAGAAATCGAAACCGAAGAATTTTTCGAAGACGACAACATCATCCGCATCCGTTCGCTGATAATGGTCGAGCGCGACACCCAAAAAGGGATCATCATCGGCCACAAAGGCGAAGCGTTGAAACGGGTTGGCGTAGAAGCACGCGCCGATTTAGAGAAATTTTTCGGCAAGCAAATCCATATTGAGATGTACGTGAAAGTCAATAAAAACTGGAGAAGCAACATCAATCAATTGAAACGTTTCGGCTATAATAATTAAATTTTGGGCGTGCCCTTGCCGAAAAGGCAGGTCAGGCTGTTCGCAGTGCACGGCACTTGCTGCCATCCTTCACGCGAGCTTCCCGTTACGATCATGCCCTAGCCCAAATAGCAACGGCATCCTTTTGTTCTGCCCGAAGCCTCGGGATCAGAACAAAAGATAAAGTGAATAGTTGGAATAGCTTTTAAAACTAAAAAACTTACCTACTTTTTTCCGTACCTTTGCAAAATATTTGAAAAATCATTATGAATAACATTGTTGCCATCGTCGGAAGACCTAACGTAGGAAAATCAACCCTTTTTAATCGGTTGATTCAGAGAAGAGAAGCGATTGTCGATTCCGTTTCGGGCGTGACCCGTGATCGAAATTACGGCAAAAGCGAATGGAACGGGAAAGAGTTTTCTGTGATCGATACCGGCGGTTATATCCGTGGTTCTGACGACGTGTTTGAAGGGGAAATCCGCAAACAGGTTGAACTTGCCATCGATGAAGCCGACGTAATCATTTTCGTCGTAGACGTCGAGGAAGGTATCACGCCGATGGATGAAACGGTTGCAAAACTGTTGCGTAAAGTGACCAAACCAGTGTTGTTAGCGGTCAATAAAGTCGATAATGCGATGCGTGAAAAAGACGCTGTCGAATTTTATAATTTAGGGTTAGGGGAATATTATACGTTCGCCAGTATTTCCGGAAGCGGAACAGGTGATTTGCTCGACGCTTTGATTGAGTCATTTCCGATACGACCGGAACCAGTTCAGGAAGAAGTAGAGTTACCAAGATTCGCCGTTGTCGGAAGACCCAATGCAGGGAAATCGAGTTTTATCAACGCTTTGATTGGTAAGGAAAGATTTATGGTAACGGACATTGCCGGAACCACACGTGACGCTATCGATACGAAGTTTGACCGTTTTGGATTTGAATTCAACCTTGTTGATACCGCCGGAATCCGTCGAAAAGCGAAGGTAAAAGAAGACCTAGAATTCTATTCGGTAATGCGTTCCGTACGTGCGATTGAACATGCGGATATTTGCATCTTAATCATCGATGCCACTCGTGGATTTGAAGGGCAAGATCAAAGTATTTTTTGGTTGGCAGAGAAAAACCGCAAAGGCGTTGTAATCTTAGTTAATAAGTGGGATTTGGTCGAAAAAGACACCATGTCGACCAGAGATTACGAAGAGAAAATCCGCAAAGAACTGATGCCATTTACCGATGTGCCTATTTTGTTTGTTTCCGCACTGACGAAACAACGTTTGCTAAAAGCATTGGAAACTACTGTTCAGGTTTTCGAAAACAGAAAGCAGCATATCGCGACTTCGAAATTCAATGACTATATGTTGAAAGTAATCGAAGGGTATCCACCACCGGCATTGAAAGGGAAATATGTAAAGATTAAATACTGCATGCAGTTGCCAACACCGACGCCTCAGTTTGTGTTTTTTGCTAATTTGCCGCAGTACGTAAAGGAACAGTACAAACGTTTCTTAGAAAACAAAATTCGCGAGAAGTGGGATTTTTCCGGCGTTCCGATTGATATTTATATCAGAGAAAAATAATAATACAGCCCGTTTCAAAAGCGGGTTTTTTATTGCTGTAAAAAGGTATTTCTTAAACGGAAATCACTTAATTTTGTCAGGTTGCATTTCAAATAAAATCAAATGTTTATGAAAAAAATATACTTTCTCTTGCTGCTAATTTCCTCGGCTGTAGTGGCGCAGGTAACTTTAAAGATAACGGCATTACCAGCGAATACACCAACGAATTCAACGATTTATTTGGCAGGCACGGTCAATAGTTGGACCGAAGCAAACCCTTCTTACATCATGCAACCTGATGGGTTGGGCAATTTGCAGATTGTAATTCCACAAGGCACCGGAACGGTCAGTTACAAATTCACGCGTGGCAGCTGGGCCGCAGTGGAAGGAAATGCCACAGGTGGTTTTTTACCAGATCGTACTTTCACATTTAGTGGCGGTCCACAAACGATAAATCTCACCATACAATCCTGGGAAGACTTGGGAAGCGGAGCCAATAGCACGGCAGCTTCGAATGTGCAGATCTTGAGCAATACCTTCGGAATCCCACAATTGAGCACCACGAGAAAAATCTGGTTGTATCTGCCGCCAGATTACGCCACTTCTACTAAGAATTATCCTGTGTTGTATATGGAAGACGGGCA
>JBBRXW010000353.1:0-2448 GCA_038238295.1 Flavobacteriales bacterium
CACTTTTGAAGTATCCACGTGAACGGTGTCTCCTTCAGTGCTAACAACTGCTGGAGCTGTTTCCTGATCTACAGTTGTAGTAGTCTCCTTGCAGGAAGTAATGCTAAATGCCATCAAAATTGCAACTGTGATTCCTGTACTCTTTACGTTTAAAATTTTCATGATTTCCATAGTTTAATGATTGATATAAATTTCGTCGGAAGATTTTGGAAACAATTACAGTTTTTTTTGTTTTTATTGCAGAATTAAAGGAAAAGCATATAAAAGTAAATAGCGGCCTTAGCGTTCAATTGAGTCAGGCAGTACTAAAGTAACTTTATTCTTCTCCGCTTCCTTTGCCTCCAAAATTATGGCAATAACTTTATTGTATTCATCACTGAGCGCCACAATAAAATCATTGGGCCTTGCCATTTGTAATGCATGCCGTATCGCATCGGTTTCTATAGGGATCAGGTCGTAGGTGATTCCTGTTTCGGCTGAATTTATTCCTTGAACCATTAGGGCATTAATTTCGTCAAGCGTGCGCCCACGAAGTCCGTGCTCCTGACGCACAATGATATGGTCAAACATCGTCGCGGCTATCGCGGCTAATTCGATAATATCTTTGTCACGGCGGTCGCCGACCCCGGCAATCATACCGATTTTCCGTGTCGCGTCGATGGTTCTCAGATATTCCTTCAGCGCCAGCATTCCGTGAGGATTATGGGCATAGTCAACAAGCACCTTGTAGTCATTAAATTCAAACAGATTCATACGCCCGGGCGTCAATTCATATCCTGGCACGAATGTACGCAACGATTGTTGGATTTGTAAAGCTGTAAAACCGTAAGCATACGCGGCCCCTGTTGCTGCAAGAATATTGGCAACCATAAATTTTGCGGCACCGTTTTGTGCCAACGGTACGTCGCAGATAGGAGCAATGACGACTTTCTCTTGTCCTTTTGCGATGACAATGCAATCGTTTTCTACAAAAACTCCGAAACCGCCGCTATCGACATGCTCCAGCATTATAGGATTTTTGTTGTCCAATGAAAAATAGACGATGTTGCAATAGAGCTGTTTTGCAATCGCTACGCAGTGCGCATCATCTGCATTAAGTACCGCATATCCCGTTTTTTTGACGCTGCGTGCTATCACTGCTTTTACATTGGCTAGATCGTCTAATGTATTGATATCGTTGAGACCCAAATGATCTTCCTGTATGTTGGTGATGATTCCGACATCACAATGGTCAAAACTAAGACCGCCGCGAAGCAATCCACCGCGTGCGGTTTCCAACACGGCAAAATCAACGGTAGGATCCCGCAATACCATTGCAGCACTCATCGGCCCTGTATTGTCGCCATCTTGAACTTTATAATCGCCTATATAGATACCGTCAGTGGTGGTATAGCCCGGAGTAAAGCCCGCATTTTTGGCGATATGTGCCAGCAATCGTGTCGTAGTAGTTTTTCCGTTGGTGCCGGTCACCGCAAATAATGGTATGGTGCTTTCAGAGTCGGCAGGGTAGAACATATCGATGACGGCTTTAGCCACATTACGAGGTTTGCCTATAGATGGCTTCAAATGCATCCGGAAGCCCGGCGCAGCATTGACTTCGAGCACGGCACCACCATTTTTACGAAGTGGGGTCATCAGATCGGGTGCCATGATATCGATTCCGCAAATGTCCAGTCCAACGATTTTAGCAATCCGTTCCGCGAGAAATCTGTTCTCCGGATGAATTTCTTCTGTAGCGTCAATTGCAGTGCCGCCGGTGCTTAAATTAGCGGTCGATTTCAAATAAACTGTTTCGCCCAATTGTGGAATGGTTTCGAGCGTATATCCTAATTTTTCCAATTGGTGATTGGTATCATTATCGAATTGTATTTTGGTTAATGGCGATTCATGACCCTCGCCACGATCCGGGTGTTGGTTGGCACTTTCGATGAGCTCGCGAATATTACGATTTCCGTTTCCGATGATATGTGCAGGAATGCGGCGTGAGGCAGCTACAAATTTTCCGTCGATAACTAGCACGCGATAGTCATAGCCTGAAATATATTTCTCGACCATCACATATTTACCAAATTCTAATGCTGTTTCAAATGCGGCTGCGGCAGTTTCGAGGTTGTTGATATTAATAGAAGCGCCTTTTCCTTGGTTAGCATTAATTGGCTTGATGACAACCGGAAATCCGATGGATTTGATAATTTCGTATAAACCTTCTTTGTTAGTGCAGATATCACCTTTTGGAACCGGGATTGCGGCCTGGGCAAGAAGCTTCTTCGTGTCGTCTTTATCTCCGGCAATATTGACAGCGATGGCCGATGTATTGCACGTAATAGTGGCTTGGAATTGCTTTTGATTTTTACCATATCCCAGTTGGATTTTAGACCGATTGCCCAATCTTTTCCACGGAATCCCTCGACGCTCTGCTTCTTCGACAATACTTTTGGTACTTGGCCC
>JBBRXW010000354.1:0-2446 GCA_038238295.1 Flavobacteriales bacterium
TCTGCACCAAAAAGATCTACTGTCGGATCGGTTACATCGGGCAACCCAGCCCCTCTTTTTTGATTTCCGATATGTGCCGTAACACCCCAATAGGTTTCTTCACAAATATTCCAGATTCCATTGATGATGGCATCGGTGAATCTGCCTTTATTTTCCATTGACTCTGCAAGTGCCAGTGTGTATAGCCGATTTCTTTTATCGAATGATAATTTTTCCAAGTTTTTTATTGCAGATTTTTTTTCCGATTTATCGATAGGAAGATAACCATTGAAGGCAAAACTCTGTCCATTCATGCCGGAAGCCATCAAAGCCAGAAGAATGGAAGACGGGCCGACTAAAGGCACCACCTGAATCCCTTTTTCATGCGCCAATTTAACAATGACCGCACCGGGATCGGCCACGCCAGGACATCCTGATTCGCTCATAATTCCTACATGCTTACCTTCAAGGCATGGCTTTATCATGACGGAATGTTCTTTCACATCAGTGTGTTTGTTTAAAGTACTCAAGCGCAAAGAAGCCTGCACTTTTTCAGGATGAATGCTTTTAATGAATTTTCGGGCAGTTTTTTCGTTTTCAACAATATAGTCGTCGATGAAGTCGATAGTTCTTTTTATCGTTTGCGGCAAAACATCCAGTGGTTCACTTTCTCCCAAAGTAATTGGAATTAAAAATAATTTTCCTATTGGATTAGCTGCCATGAGAATTGATTAAGGATGTCTTTCGATTAGCTTTTTGGCTATTGCTTCGCAGCTTTCGTCGAGCATGCGGTAAACATTGTCAAAACCAAATGCTACGCCGTAATATGGATCTGGGACATCTACATTTTCACCAGGAAAAAGTTCGTTAAGTATCAACTCTACTTTCTCTTTTTGTGATTCATTTTTTGCCATAGCAATCAGATCATTATAATTGGTGTTGTCCATGACATAAATATAATCGTAAGCATCGAAGTCGAAAACGGTAAATTGCCTTCCTTTTTGGTAGGTGATATCCAATCCGTTCTTTTGGGCTACAGCAATAGAGCGGTCGTCAGGCTGTTTGCCGACATGCCAATTTCCGGTGCCTGCGGAATCGACTACGAATTTTTTTTTGGGAAGTTTGGAAGCCAATAAACCTTCTGCCAATGGGGAACGACAGATATTACCAAGGCAAACCATCAAAATTTTAATAGGCATTTTTTACAATGATAATTTTTTGTGGATGTCTTCTACAAATTTTTTGAATTGCTTGTCTGTAGCCACTAAGTTATCTACGGTTTTACAAGCATGTAAAACAGTTGCGTGATCACGATCTCCAATTTGTGAACCAATATTTGCTAAGGATGCTTTGGTGAATTTCTTGGCAAAAAACATCGCTAATTGTCGCGCCTGAACAACGTGCCTTTTTCTTGTTTTAGACTGCAAGATTTCTAAGTCCAATTGGAAATAATCGGAAACAATTTTTTGGATATAATCGATGGAGATTTCGCGTTTGACATTCTTAACGAATTTCTCAACAACGTGTTTCGCCAAATCTATAGTAACTTCTTTTTTGTTAAAGGAAGACTGAGCTATTAATGAGATGATAGCACCTTCTAATTCCCTAACATTCGATTTAATATTGCGGGCAACATATTCAATTATATCTTCCGGCATTTCAACACCATCGCGATAAAGAATGTTTTTCAAAATCGAGATTCTGGTTTCATAATCAGGTTGGTGCAATTCGGCAGAAAGTCCCCATTTGAAACGCGAAAGCAAACGTTGCTCAATATCCTGCATGTCTACCGGCGCTTTGTCGGAAGTCAGGATGACCTGTTTTCCATTTTGGTGCAAGTAATTGAAGATGTGGAAAAACACGTCCTGAGTTCCGGATTTTCCGGATAAGAACTGCACATCGTCGATAATCAAAACATCAATTAATTGATAAAAATGAATAAAGTCATTTCTGTTATTTTTCTTTACGGAATCGATGTATTGCTGCGTGAAAATTTCAGCAGAAATATACAATACTGTTTTCTCTGGGTATTTATCTTTTATCTCAACTCCAATAGCGTGAGCCAAGTGGGTTTTTCCCAAACCAACACCACCAAAAATCAACAAAGGATTGAAAGAAGTACCGCCGGGTTTATTAGCAACGGCCATTCCCGCAGAACGCGCCAATCGATTAGAATCTCCTTCGAGGAAATTCTCAAAACTATAAATGGCATTTAATTGGGATTCGATTTTTAAATTTCGGATGCCTGGAATCACAAAAGGATTTTTTAATTCCGGGCTGAGGTTTTTGAAAGGAGCATCGACTTCCTGAGGTTTCATCGAACTTCTGTGCGCGCTCGGTAATTGCTCTGTGAAAGGTTGTTTGTTGCCATAAGTGTTCTCCATTTTGATTTTGTAGAGCAGCTTGGCATTTTTCCCCAACTCTTTGGTCAGGGCTACTTTTAGTAATTTTACATAATGCTCTTCAA
>JBBRXW010000355.1:0-2431 GCA_038238295.1 Flavobacteriales bacterium
ATTTGCAGATCGCCTTCGATTTTCTTTTCGATCATTGGTGTTGTAGTGTCATGGCAGACATCAGTAACGATCGCAACATTTGGTTTGATAGAATTGGTAATCATCTCGGCACCGCGCAACCCGATTTCCTCTTGAACGGAATTAGTGATATACAACCCGAAAGGCAGTTTCTTTTTGTTTTCGTGTAACAGTCGTGCTACTTCGGCAATCATAAAACCACCCATGCGGTTATCGATCGCACGGCAGACGAATTTATCGTTGTTTAGAATCATAAATTCATCGGGATAGGTAATGACACAACCGACATGAATACCGAGTTTCTCGACTTCAGCTTTGGTCGCACAACCACAATCAATAAAGATATTATGTAAGGTAGCCGATTCTTCTTTGCTACGATTTCGCGTGTGAATTGCCGGCCAGCCGAATACGCCTTTTACAATCCCATTCTTTGTATGGATATTGACGCGTTTGGAAGGTGCTATCTGATGATCGGAACCACCGTTACGAATGACATAAATCAATCCATTGTCAGTAATATAATTAACGTACCATGAAATCTCATCGGCATGCCCTTCGATGACTACTTTATATTTCGCATCCGGATTGATAATGGCTACGGCACTTCCGTAGGTATCGGTAAAGAAAGTATCCACGTAAGGTTTCAGATAGTCCATCCAGATTTTTTGGCCTTCCGCTTCAAAACCGGTTGGAGAGGCGTTATTAAGGTAGTTTTCTAAAAACGTAAGTGAAGATTTTTTTAATATCGATTTTGTACTCATTATTGTTTTTTTGGCTAATTTATAAATTTGGCACTACAGTTGTAAATTTAATATATAATTTTACCCTATAAATTTTCCGCTATGAAGTGCAGCCTTTTCTTTCCAATTGTTTTTTTAGTTACTTTTTCGATGCAATCACAGGTTACAGAAAAAGACACCACCAAAATGGGATACGTGTTAAAGGAAACCGATACGATTTCGGAACCCATCCAATTAGAAGAAATTGTCGTTTATAAGGAACACCTTGATCCAGAAAGTAAAAAGCAATTCCAGTTACTCCGCAACAGAGTTTATAAAGTCTATCCTTACGCAAAGATTGCCGCCGAACGTCTGATGGTGTTAGATAAAAACATGGCGGCGCTTCAAACCAATCGTGAAAAAAAGAAGTATTTTAAAATCGTTGAGGATTATATGGAAAACGAATTCGAAGCACGTCTCAAAAAATTATCCCGAAAACAAGGGCAAATCCTTGTCAAACTGATTTACCGCCAAACCGGTACTAGCGCATTCGAATTAATCAAAGATTATAAAAGCGGCTGGAAAGCATTCTGGTCGAATGCCACTGCGAAGGTGTTTGACATCAATATCAAAACTAAATTCAGTCCCTATCAGGACAATGAAGATTACCTTATAGAAACCATTCTGGTTCGCGCCTTTGCCAATGGAAGGCTAATCGAACAGAAGGCCGCCAATCCTGTCGACTATGACAAACTTTCCGATTATTGGGAAGAAAAGGCCAAGCAGGTCAATAAGTAATAAATCATTATACAAATTCTTTTTTTTCATCAGGAGCTATTTCCCGCTTTTCGCTCTATCTTTAGCTTCGCTTTGCTACGCCAAAGGATGCCGCTACACTCGGGGCTATGGGGAGGTGGTTTGCATTGGGCATTATTGTGATTTCAAGAAAAGTAGGATGTAAAGTGATTTGCAAGTTTCGCTTTACCAATGCGTTAGGGGATGTTAATAAAAAATTATTGATTTCTTTTACAAAAAGATTTGCAGAATATTAAATGATAGTTATCTTTGCAGCCCTTAATAAGGGGAAGTTCTTAGTAATATACTGATAAATAGGGATGCTGAAATAAAATCAAAAATTATTTTAAAAAACCCTTGCGAGAAAGAAAAGAATGGTTACTTTTGCACCCGCTTTGAGACACAAGCGAAGATAATTAGGAATGATACGTTCATAGACATATTGAATTGACAGCCGTTTTAACATTCGTGTTAGAACAAGAAAAAAGAGAGTAAGATTAGAATCGGAAGATTAGAATTAAAAGCTAGAATTCGTCTATAACAAAGAGATTAGATTTATCTGATCTCGCAACTATACGATGAAGAGTTTGATCCTGGCTCAGGATGAACGCTAGCGGCAGGCTTAACACATGCAAGTCGAGGGGTAGTCTAGCAATAGATGAGACCGGCGCACGGGTGCGTAACGCGTATGCAATCTACCTTTTACAGAGGAATAGCCCAGAGAAATTTGGATTAATACCTCATAGTATTATTGAATGGCATCATTTAATAATTAAAGTCACAACGGTAAAAGATGAGCATGCGTCCCATTAGCTAGTTGGTAAGGTAACGGCTTACCAAGGCGACGATGGGTAGGGGTCCTGAGAGGGAGATCCCCCACACTGGTACTGAGACACGGA
>JBBRXW010000356.1:0-2426 GCA_038238295.1 Flavobacteriales bacterium
AGATCACTTTTATGGAGTGGAAGCGCCGAAAGGGTTAATAGGAACGGACATGCTGTTGGATGAAGCTTCGGTAACCGGAACAGCCAATATCGTGATGGCGGCAGTTTTAGCCAAAGGGAAGACCACTGTATACAACGCTGCATGCGAACCCTATCTGCAACAACTTTGCAAAATGCTGAACTCAATGGGCGCCAAGATTACAGGTGTTGGGTCTAACTTATTGACGATTGAAGGTGTTGAAAAATTAGGAGGTTGCACGCACAGAATCCTTCCGGATATGATTGAAATCGGAAGTTGGATTGGTTTGGCTGCCATGACTAGAAGTGAAATTACGATTAAAGATGTCAGCTGGGAAAATTTAGGTGTTATACCAAGTATTTTCCGAAAACTCGGCATCACTTTAGAAAGAAGAGGCGATGATATCTTTATTCCAACGCATGAAACCTATCAAATAAAAACCGATATCGACGGTTCGATTCTAACCATTGCTGATGCGCCGTGGCCTGGATTCACACCGGATTTGTTGAGTATCGTTTTAGTTGTTGCCACTCAGGCGAATGGCGATGTCCTGATTCATCAGAAAATGTTCGAAAGCCGATTGTTCTTTGTCGATAAATTGATTGATATGGGCGCAAAAATTATGTTGTGTGATCCGCACCGGGCGGTAGTTATGGGACATGATTTTAAATCACAACTCAAAGCAACAACGATGTCTTCTCCGGATATCCGTGCCGGAATCTCACTTCTGATTGCTGCCTTGTCTGCGAAAGGAACGAGTACCATTCAGAACATCGAGCAAATTGACCGCGGGTACGAACGCATCGATGAGCGTTTGCGTGCTATCGGAGCGAATATCGTCCGCGTATAAATTCATTTAATTTTCCATTCCAATGACCAACGAACAAACTGCCGTTAAGGCTACGTATTTCAGTATCATTGGGAACAGCTGCCTGGCAATCATCAAAGTATTGGCCGGTATTTTCGGCAATTCGTATGCTTTGATTGCCGATGCCATCGAATCGACGACGGATATCTTCGCTTCTTTTTTAGTGCTGTTCGGGATCAAATACTCGAACAAACCTGCCGACAAAAATCACCCTTACGGACATGGTCGCGCAGAGCCTTTGATTACATTTTTGGTGGTGGGATTTTTAATTACAACGGCGACCATCATTGCATACGAAAGCATAAAAAATATACAGACGCCGCACGAATTGCCCAAAGCATGGACATTAATTATTCTTAGCCTTATTATTGTTTGGAAAGAATATTCGTTTCGAACCGTAATGAAGAGAAGTAAAGAATCAAATAGCTCTTCATTGCGAGCAGATGCTTGGCACCATCGAAGTGATGCGATTACTTCGATTGCTGCTTTTGTCGGAATATCAATCGCACTTTTTTTGGGCAAAGGCTATGAAGCTGCCGATGATTGGGCGGCTCTTTTTGCTTCCGGGTTTATCATGTATAACAGTTATTTGATATTTCGACCGGCATTGGGCGAAATTATGGATGAGCATGTATACGATGATCTTATCGAAGAAATTCGAAAAATTGCTGTAGGTGTCGAAGGCATTATCGAAACCGAAAAATGTTTTATCCGAAAAGCAGGAATGAAATACCATGTCGATCTGCATGCTGTTGTCGATTCTACGATTACGGTAAAACAAGGACACATTTTAGCGCACAATCTTCAGGATGCTTTACAGGCGGCGATTCCCGAATTGGGATATGTTTTAATTCATATTGAACCGAACGAATACGATTAATTATTCGAGAATATTCAACAGTTTAATCCCGAATACGACCCCATTCCCTTCGCTACCGTTTTGGAAGGAATGTATATAATCTAATCGAAATACCCGCAATTTTCCGAAACCTAAATTGTCTAGACCAACAGTAAATTCATGATATGGACTTCTCTCAGGAACCAGTAAACCATGATAGCCGAGTATCAATGTCGATTTTAGTTTGTTGAGCAGAGGAAGTTTATTCATAATATAACCATTGTCATTGTGCTCCGAATGAATTTCAATATACGAATCGTTCGTACTGTTACTGTAATAAGGGAGCAAATTGAATACGTTGAGATACCGATCGTCTTGCCCAATATGCGTCTGATTGCCATTAAAATGTTTATAATCTACAAAAGAGATATTATCCGCATGAAAGAATTTCCCAGCTTTAATATTCATAGCTACATTTCCCTTGTTTCCTAAGGTAATATCGTACGTTAATCGGGTATAAATATGATCGAAATTATATTGGGTTTTATTTCCGGCAAAACCTTTTTCATATCCCAAATAAATGACAGGATATTTATCATTGGGTAAGTTGAATTTTCCATCGGGGCGCGACCAATATTCCTGAGCGAAAGTGAACTTGGCCACTAGATTTCCTTTAATCAGATTTTGTTTTATAATTGCCGG
>JBBRXW010000357.1:0-2397 GCA_038238295.1 Flavobacteriales bacterium
GTCTGGAACGTATTGACCGAACTTGGTGCCGACAGGAAAAGTGTCATCATCAATCTGGGCGGCGGTGTCGTTACGGATTTAGGTGGATTTGTAGCATCAACATTTAAAAGAGGTATCGATTTTATTCACGTACCAACCACATTATTGGCAATGGTAGATGCGGCAGTTGGCGGGAAAAACGGTGTCGACTTAGGCACCATCAAAAATCAAATCGGCGTGATCAATATACCCAAAATGGTGTTGATCGATTCTAATTATTTAGCTACTTTACCGCAAAACGAAATGCGTTCTGGGCTCGCGGAAATGCTCAAACACGGGCTGATTCATGACAAAATGTATTGGGAGCAATTCCTCGATTTGAGTCAGATTGATTTTTCCGATTTCGATGCACTCATCCACCGCTCTATCGAAATCAAAAATACCATTGTCATGCAGGATCCGACTGAAAATGGCATCCGAAAGGCGTTGAATTTTGGTCACACCTTGGGTCATGCTATCGAGAGTTACTTCCTCGAAAATGACAGCAAGAAAACCCTGCTTCATGGCGAAGCGATTGCGGCGGGCATGATAATGGAAAGTTATCTTTCGTTAAGAAAGAACTGGATTTCATCCGCAGAATTCGACCAGATAAAAACAACGATTTCAGGAATTTTTGAGCCGATACCTTTCGACGAAAAAGACATCGAACCGATATTAGAACTCCTGATCCACGATAAGAAAAATGAATACGGAACGGTGCAATTTGCATTGATTGAAGGAATCGGTAAAATACAAATAAATCAAACCGCTGAAAAAGAACTACTTATCGAATCTTTCGCACAATATAAAACTTAATTATTTTTTAATAAAAACGATTGCAAAGCAACTATTTTATTTTTTACATTTGCCCTGATGAATAGAAATCAAAATACCGGTAATGCTGTTTTCAATGGACCTGCAAAACAGAAATCCTTCTTCCGTTTCCTGAAGAACATTTTTACCGTAAAAGGTACTCTGAGTATCGATGTGTTTCAGTATTCGAATCAATATCATGAGAAATTACCAATCATTTATGCCAATATTCGGGTTTGAATTTTAGATGAAAATGTACCTCCGTTTTTTAATCTAAACTATACCACCCACTAAATGAATACAAAATATTTCGATCTCATTAATCAAACGTATTACTTCCCACAGGAAGAGTTTACCCTCAACAAAGACAACCTTCAGTTCCACAATATCGATTTGATGAAACTCGTCGAACAATACGGAACACCACTCAAATTTACGTACCTGCCGCAGATTTCCAACAACATCAAACGCGCCAAAAATTGGTTCCGTAGTGCGATGGAAAAAAACAAATACGAAGGCAAATACTACTATTGTTATTGCACCAAAAGCTCGCATTTTGAATATGTGATGAACGAGGCTTTCAAAAACAACATCCATATCGAAACCTCTTCAGCATTCGATATTAACATTGTCGAAAACCTGCTCGAAAATGGTAAAATCAACAAAAGCACCTATATCATCTGCAACGGTTTTAAACGCGACCAGTATATTGCCAACATTGCGCGATTAATCAACCACGGCCATAAAAATACCATTCCAATCATCGACAATTATGAAGAATTGGATTTGCTGCAGGCCGAAATTAAAGGAAAATTCAAAATCGGAATCCGTATCGCTGCCGAAGAAGAACCGAAGTTTGAGTTCTACACCTCGCGTTTGGGCATCGGATACAAGAATATTGTGCAGTTTTACAAAAAGCAAATTCAGGAAAATCCAAATTTGGAATTGAAGATGCTGCACTTTTTTATCAGTACCGGAATCAACGACAACGCCTATTATTGGAATGAATTGGTCAAATGTATCAAAGTATACATCGCATTAAAGAAAGAATGTCCAACACTTGATGGCCTCAATATCGGCGGTGGTTTTCCAATCAAAAATTCCTTGGCCTTCGAATACGATTACCAATACATGATCGATGAAATCATCAACCAGATCAAGATTGCTTGCGAAGAAGCGGAAGTCGATGTGCCGAATATCTTCACCGAATTTGGTTCCTTTACCGTAGGAGAAAGTGGCGGCGCAATTTATCAGATTCTCTATCAGAAACAACAAAACGACCGGGAAAAATGGAACATGATCGACTCGTCTTTCATCACGACATTACCCGACACTTGGGCCATCAATAAGCGTTTTATCATGCTTGCCGTTAATCGCTGGAACGATCAGTACGAAAGAGTGCTGCTGGGCGGAATGACTTGCGACAGCGACGATTACTACAACTCCGAGCAGAATATGAACGCCATCTATTTACCGAAATACAATAAGGAAAAGCCATTATTTATAGGATTTTTCAACACCGGTGCCTATCAGGAAACCATCGGCGGTTACGGCGGCTTGCACCAC
>JBBRXW010000358.1:0-2344 GCA_038238295.1 Flavobacteriales bacterium
AGCTTGATTCCCGATGAAGTTGCCCAAGACCAACAATTCGAACAAAAGAAAATAGAATCGAAGCAGGAAGACCTCAAAGATTTGGAAGATTTAGAATAAACACTTTGCAATTACAATAGAAAGCTCACGGATTGGTGGGCTTTTTTTTCTATCAATCTATGTGGTCAAATTTACGCGTTCAAAATGCTGCTGCTCCTTTATAACTAACTACAAATTCATACCTTTGGGAACTATTTGCAAAAAACCATGAGAAACATTTTAATTATAGGCGCCGGACGTTCCGCTTCTTCGTTAATTCAATACTTACTAAAAAAATCGGATGCCGAACAGTTGCACCTTACCATCGGCGATTTATCAGTCGATTTAGCGCGGCGCAAAACCAATAATCATAAAAATGCCACGGCAATCGCGTTGGATATTTTCGATGCAAACCAACGCCAAACCGAAATACAAAAAGCCGATATTGTCATCTCCATGCTGCCGGCACATTTGCACATCGAAGTTGCGAAGGATTGCATCACCTATAAAAAACACATGGTTACCGCTTCGTACGTCAGCGATGCGATGCAGGAACTCGATGTGGCTGCCAAAGCCAACAACCTTGTTTTCATGAATGAAATCGGTCTCGATCCAGGCATCGATCATATGAGCGCGATGAAAGTCATTGACGAAATCCGCGACCAAGGCGGAAAAATGATTTTGTTCGAATCGTTCTGTGGTGGATTAGTAGCACCGGAATCGGACAACAATCTGTGGAATTACAAATTCACTTGGGCACCGAGAAACGTCGTATTAGCCGGACAAGGCGGCGCGGCAAAATTCATTCAAGAAGGGACTTATAAATACATTCCATACCACAAAGTTTTCAGAAGAACGGAGTTCCTTGAAGTCGAAGGCTACGGAAGATTCGAAGGTTATGCCAACCGCGATTCTCTGAAATACCGCAATGTTTACGGATTAGACGATGTGCTGACATTATACCGCGGCACGATTCGCCGCGTCGGTTTTTCGAAAGCATGGAATATGTTCGTGCAGCTCGGCATGACTGACGACAGTTACAAAATCGATAATTCGGAAACCATCAGCTACCGCGAATTCGTCAATCTGTTTTTGCCGTACCACCCGACCGATTCGGTAGAGATCAAATTGCGATTGCAGCTCGGCATCGATCAGGATGACATTATGTGGGACAAATTATTGGAGCTCGACTTATTCAACGCCAACAAAATTGTAGGCTTAAAAGACGCTTCTCCGGCGCAAATCCTCGAGAAAATCCTTTCCGACAAATGGACGCTAGAAGCGCACGACAAAGACATGATCGTGATGTACCATAAATTCGGCTACGAAATCAACGGCGAACAAAAACAAATCGATTCGAAAATGGTCTGCATCGGTGACGACCAAACTTACACCGCAATGGCAAAAACCGTCGGCTTACCGGTAGCGATCGCAACTTTGCAAATCCTCAACGGCAACATCAAAACGCCAGGCGTGCAACTGCCGATCAACAAAGAAGTATACCTTCCCATACTCCAAGAACTGGAGGAATACGGCGTGATTTTCAACGAAAAAGAAATGCATTATTTGGGTTATAATCCGGATAAGGTACGGCATTAATTTTAGGAGCTATTCCCGCTATACGTTGCAATCTGTCATTGCGAACAGGCGACGATAAAGTATTCTTATGTTCTTCCTCTTCTCGCAATGACAGGATTTTCACTGCTATCGGGGCTAGGATTTTCGGAAAGTTTTATGAAGTTGCAACAATTACTATGTTCTGCATTTTTTTAAATATGCTTTCATTTTAAAATCAAAATTGTATTTTTGGTTTCAAATAGAAAGTCATGAAAATCAATTCCCTTCAAATAGAAATCGACGGCATCGACAAAGAAATCCTCCGCAACCTGATGGAAGATGCTCGGAAACCGATACTTCAAATCGCCAACAAAATCGGTATTTCTGGCGCAGCGATTCACCAGCGACTGCGTAAATTGGAACAGGCTGGCGTAATTTCGGGATCCAAATTTATTGTCAATACCAAAGTTTTGGGCTACAGCACGATGGCTTTTGTGGGTGTTTATCTCGACAAAGCCGCCAGAAATTCGGAAGCGGTACGGGAACTCAAAAAAATTCCTGAAGTATTAGAATGTCATTACACTACCGGAAACTGGTCGATTCTGATTAAGATTATTTGCCGCGACAACGAGCATTTGATGACTTTACTCAACAGTAAAATTCAGGCAATAGAAGGCGTTTCGAGAACGGAAACCTTTATTTCATTAGACCAGCAGATTGATCGACAGATTCAATTGTAATTTTGAAAGACCGCTGCCCTAGCCCTGAT
>JBBRXW010000359.1:0-2340 GCA_038238295.1 Flavobacteriales bacterium
ACTAACAGCATCCTTTATCGTAGTTTTTTGGATAAACACCTCAAAAACAACTATTGTAGCTACCGTTATTAAAAGTATAAAGGAAAGTATTAACGACATTCCTAAAGCTACAAAATATTGTCGAAAGAACCCTCTTTTTATCAGGACATGATGCGACGTTTCGAATCCACCGAGGATGGCATTCAGACCGTTGGCCATCAAAAACATCGAAAGCAAGAATCCTGAAGACAGCAATCCCGAGTGGCTGTTGTGTAAAATATCACTGATAATACTCGCGATGGCATCGAACGTATTCGGCGGCACGCCTTCGGCAACGAATTGCATAAAATCGTCTTGAAATCCTTCGATTGGGATGTATGGAATGAGATTGAGGATAAACAGTGCAAAGGGAAACAGCGCCATGAAAAAGCTAAAGGCAATGGCGCCGGCACGGTAGGCGATTGCCCCTTCAACGATTCCAATTCCATAGATTTCAAGCAAATCATATAAAGACAAACCCAGCAACCACGGCAGTCGGACCTTTTTTAATCCACGAGCGATATTGCGCACAACAGGGATTTTTTCGATGGAGGCTTCTATTTCCTGGCTCATTGTATTGCTTTCAAACTTAAATCCATGTTGTATACCGAATGCGTCAATGCGCCCGACGAGATATAATCGACGCCACAATCTGCATAGCGTCGGATCGTTTCCTCATTGATATTCCCCGATGATTCGGTCAGGCATTTCGATCCAATCAGCTTGACGGCTTCACGGGTATCTTCATAATTAA
This sequence comes from Flavobacteriales bacterium, assembly GCA_038238295.1. Classification (GTDB taxonomy): domain Bacteria; phylum Bacteroidota; class Bacteroidia; order Flavobacteriales; family Flavobacteriaceae; genus Flavobacterium. The sequence goes on from JBBRXW010000359.1 coordinate 773, forward strand.
AGTTATCAATCAGAATTCGGTAGATGCCGTCGCTATTTAGAATTTCCCTGATTTCATCAAGGTTTCTGGCTTCTACGACAATCTTCAAATCGAGGTTGTTATGCTGAAGATATGCTTTGGTTTTTGTGATTGCTGCTGTAATTCCGCCAGCAAAATCGTTGTGATTGTCTTTAAGCATCACCATATCGTATAGCGCAAAGCGATGGTTTTCACCGCCGCCGATTTTCACCGCCCATTTTTCGGCAGCACGGAATCCGGGCGTGGTTTTGCGGGTATCCAACACTTTTGTTTTGGTGCCTTCGAGCAATCTCACGTAGCGGTTTGTTTTCGTTGCGATAGCGGACATTCGTTGCATCGAATTTAATACGAGGCGTTCGGATTTTAAGATCGATTGCGAGCTTCCTGAGATGTGAAAAACAATATCACCGTATTTTACAGGCATTCCATCTTGGATGAAAATTTCCATTTCCAAAGTGGGATCGACATGATTGAAAATCATTTTTGCAAAAGCAACGCCGGCAATGATTCCTTGATCTTTGACTAATAACTTCGCTTTTCCTAATGCTGTAGCGGGAATACAAGCCAATGAACTATAATCCCCTGGTCCGATATCTTCGCGGATACCGTTTTGGATAATACCTTCTAATTCCTTTTGAAATTGTGCTTCCGAAATCATTTTTGAATTATTGATTCGCTAAAGTAGGATTTATTTTGTGGATTTGAAAATTTACAGATCAAATTGCCAATCATCACCAGAATACCAAAGCTCTCCATTGGATACGGTTAATGGGCCATCGAAATTGTTGGTATATAACCCGCCGGTTCCTAATCCTTGAGGCAATGGATTGTTTTGCAAATAGGTCCATTGCGCAATCGCATTTAGCCCAATATTGCTCTCTAAAGCCGAAGTAATCCACCATCCAATTTGATATTTTTCGGCTAATGAAATCCACTCTTGCGTGCCACGAAAACCACCGATAAAACTTGGTTTCAAAATGAGGTATTGCGGCTGAATTTTTTGCAACAAAACTTCCTTTTCTTCTTTAGAAAACACGCCGATCAATTCTTCGTCTAATGCAATCGGAATTGGACTGGATTTACACAGCTCTGACATCCTGTCATGCTGATTTTTCTGAATAGGCTGTTCTATACTATGTAACTTAAATCCAGCTAATTGATTAATTTTAACTAAAGCCGATTCAGAAGAAAAAGCACCGTTCGCATCGACTCTAATTTCGATTTGCTCTGGGCTGTAATGTTGCCGGATATAGGCTAATAAATGGAGCTCATTCTCAAAATCAATCGCTCCAATCTTGAGTTTGATGCAGTGAAATCCAGCGGCTAATTTTTCATCGATTTGCTGCTTCATAAAGGCTTCATTTCCCATCCAAACCAAACCATTAATCGGGATACTTTTTTGACCTTTTGTAAAAGCCGATGGAAATAATAAAAATGGATTTTCACTGGCCAGCGATTGGAACGCTATTTCAATTCCAAATTGAATCGAAGGGAATTCAATCAGGTGTTCCCAAAGCCGGTTTTTTCCTAAATGAATGTTGTCACAGACC
>JBBRXW010000360.1:0-2330 GCA_038238295.1 Flavobacteriales bacterium
AAGATTTTAAAAGAGAACTCGGACTATTCGATGGAACCATGCTCGTTGTAGGTTCTATGATAGGCTCTGGAATATTCATTGTCAGTTCGGATATTGCACGACAGGTTGGTTCTGCGGGCTGGCTGACATTGATTTGGGTGATTTCCGGGCTCATTACAATGATAGCGGCAGTAAGTTATGGGGAACTCAGCGCTCTGTTTCCAAAAGCGGGCGGACAGTATGTTTACTTGCGCGAAGCCTATAATAAATTAATCGCTTTTTTGTATGGATGGAGCTTCTTTGCTGTGATCCAAACCGGAACAATTGCTGCAGTTGGTGTGGGTTTTTCCAAGTTTGCAGCCTATCTTTTTCCAGCCATGAGCGATGAAAATATCCTTATGAATATAGGTTCGTTCCAACTCAATGCTGCCCAAATTGTTTCTATCATTACGATAGTTTTTCTGACGTATCTGAATAGTCGCGGTGTAAAAAACAGCAAAACATTGCAAACGGTATTAACGGTGATAAAAATTTTATCGCTGGTTGGACTTATCGTTTTTGGATTTCTGCTTGGCGCCAAAACTGAAATATGGAATGCCAATTGGGCCGATGCTTGGACCACAAAAACGTATGTAAAAGATACTGCCTCCTGGCTGCCGATTAGCGGCGTTGCGTTGATTTCCGGAATCTCAGCAGCTATGGTGGGATCTTTATTCTCGAGTGATGCGTGGGTTGGGGTCACATTTATTGCGGGTGAAATTAAAAACCCAAAACGCAATGTTGGATTGAGTTTGTTCCTAGGAACTTTCATCGTAACAATAATTTATGTTCTCGCCAATTTGATGTATTTAGCGGTGATTCCATTCAATGAAATTGCTACTGCAAAATCCGATCGGGTAGCGGTAGTGGCTTCCCAATATATTTTTGGCGATATGGGCACGATGATTATCGCGATCATGATTATGATATCTACATTTGCCTGCAACAACGGACTTATCATGGCGGGCGCACGCGTCTATTATACGATGGCGAAAGATGGTTTATTTTTTAAGAAAGCGGCACATCTGAATGATGCCAGTGTTCCGGCCTGGGCGCTATGGGCACAGTGCATCTGGGCTTCCGCGTTATGCCTGACGGGAAAATACGGCGATTTATTGGATTTCGTGATTATCATTGTATTGATATTCTATATCCTCACCATTTACGGGATATTTATCCTTAGAAAAAAACAACCCGATGCCGAAAGACCTTACAAAGCATTTGGTTATCCGTTGCTCCCGGCATTCTATATAGTTATCGCCAGCGCGGTTTCGATGGCATTATTATTTACGAAAACAAGTACCTGCGGTTGGGGCGTTTTGATCATGCTACTCGGAATTCCAGTGTATTATTTGACGAAGCCTAAAGAATAATGGTCGGTTTTGAGCAGGTATCCGCTACGATAATGCCCTAGCCCTGATGGCAGCGGTATCCTTTTGTGGAGCAAAGCGAAGCAAAAGATATAGCGAACAGCAGGAATAGCTCCTATAAAAAAATCCGTCTCTCGATATGAAAGACGGATTTTTTGTTGGGTTTAGTGATCCACTAGTAATAGGTATAGCGTCTTACTTTTGCAATATATTTTGCCAAGCGGATTACTTGATGGCTGTAGCCGTATTCGTTGTCGTACCAAATATATAACACGATGTTTTTTCCGTCTGCGGAAACGATAGTCGCGTTACTGTCATAGATCGAAGGTGCTGAGGTGCCAATGATGTCGGAAGAAACGAGTTCATTATTCAGCGAATATTTGATCTGTTCTACCAATTCGCCTTCCAAAGCGTATTTTTTCATGATGGCGTTGATTTCTGCCAGTGAGGTTTCTTTATGAACTTCTAAATTTAAAACCACCAAAGAACCATTCGGGACTGGAACACGAATGGCATTCGATGTTAGTTTTCCGGCCAATGAAGGTATCGCTTTAGCAACGGCTGTTCCGGCACCAGTTTCGGTGATGACCATGTTTAACCCAGCTGCTCTTCCTCGACGGTATTTTTTGTGCATATTATCGACCAAATTCTGATCATTGGTATACGCATGTATCGTTTCCAAATGCCCTTTAACGACTCCCAAAGTATCTTCAACAGCTTTTAAAATTGGAGTAATGGCGTTGGTCGTGCATGATGCTGCAGAAAAAATATTGACTTCATCTGGGTTGTATTCGTTGTGGTTTACGCCATGAACGATGTTTGGAATCCCTTTTCCGGGAGCCGTCAGCAAAACTTTTTCTACCCCTTTTGAAGTAAGGTGCCTTGCCAACGCATCGTGTGTGGTGAAGGCACCGGTGTTGTCGATGACTAACGCGTCTGAAA